>JAFGMU010000009.1 GCA_016927395.1 Alphaproteobacteria bacterium | reverse complement strand
TATCAATGTTTTCATTTGATTTTATATTCCCTTGTATGTAACATGTGACAATATAAAACAAAAAACAAATTTGTCAATACAAAAGGTAAAACACATGATACGCCCTTCACTTAGAAAAGCAGACCAAATACGCCCAATATCCATGGAAACCAACATAAATAAATGGGCCGAAGGATCATGTTTAATCAAAATTGGTGGAACCCAGATTATTTGCACAGCATCTGTTGAACCAAATCAACCACTGTGGAAACGTCAACAAAACAAAACCGGTGGATGGGTGTCGGCAGAATATTCGATGCTGCCACGTGCAGTTGACATTCGCAAAGGACGTGAGGCAATCGCACGCGACCATCGTTCTTCTGAAATTTCCAGATTGATTGGCCGTTCAATACGAAGTGTGGTTGATATGGAAAAACTGGGCAAAAACACAATTACAATTGATTGCGACGTAATCCAGGCAGATGGCGGCACCAGATGTGCCAGCATCACGGGTGGATTTGTTGCACTGTCATTGGCGGTAAAGAAATTATTAGAATCAGGACGTATCCGTGAAAATCCTATTTCTGACTATGTTGCTGCGGTCAGTGCCGGTGTAAGAAATGGTGAAATGATTTTAGATTTGGATTTTGAAGAAGATTGCGGCGCAGAACTAGACGCGAACTTTGTATTATCTGGAAATGGAAACTTTATTGAAATCCAGGCAACCGGCGAAGAACATCCATTTACCCAGGAACAATTATTGGGTCTGATGGAATTGTCCAAGGCGGGGTGCAAAAAAATAATCGACCTTCAGAAACAGGTTTTGGAATAAAATATATTACATTAACTGTGAATTAAATATTGTCTACTATAGTAGACAATATCATAATAAAAACCGCTTATTACAGCGGTTTTTTTATTTTGTTTTCCCACCAAATCTTACTATCATTCTTTTAAACAACCCCATTTTTACAGGTTTGCTTGAAAAATCCCAACCACCAATTTTATCCAAAATCCCTATAAATTCTTTATTTATCAAAAAATCTTTTTGTTTATTTTGATTTTTTAATTCTTCTTTTGACTTTTCAATCAGCATTGTTGCTTTGTTCAATTCAAACAAATCTAAAACTTGGCCATCTTTTTTCAAAGTATCCTCGGACACAACTTCCCAGGAATCTATTAAATCGCCATCACCAGTTTGTTCAGAAATAATAATTTTGGCCAAGCTACGTAAACTGTCGATATTTCTGGAATATTTATTATAATTCAACTGCAAATCATCCAATAAAACTTTATAACCATTTGGATTATTTGATTTAATAAAATCAAGTTTTTTCGCAGTTTCAATAGACAATTCTTTTGCAAATCGTGCTGAATCAGATTTAGTTGTCTGGGCATTAGCTTTAACCCCAGCCATAAAAACCAGATAAAACAAAATTAATTTTGTATTAAAGTTCATTTTCATAATTTATTAACCTTATATATAAATTTTATATTATACTTTTGAGAATATTATACTATACAAAATATAATATTGTCAATATTTTTTTCATTAAAAACACCGCAAAAGCGGTGTTTTTATAACTGGGGCGAATGACGGGGCTCGAACCCGCGACAACCGGTACCACAAACCGGCGCTCTACCAACTGAGCTACATCCGCCGTAACAGCTCGACAATCCTAACATTAAAATCTTGGATATTCAAGAAAAATTATTTACCTTGGGCTGATTTTTCAAACAAAGCCATTGCCTGTGTCTTACGATCATAATCAGAAGTTTGATAAATTTTCCAACTTTTTACCAAATCGTCTAAATAAGTTTTATATTTTTTAATATAATTAAGTTCATTTTCGGTAATCAAAAGCTTTTTTTGCACCCATTTTTCAAGATATTTCAATTGTTCCATAACAACTATTTCATGACCAGGATAATAATAAACAAAATCTTTATTTTTACCATCTGGTAAGTAAGGAATTTGATCTTCATACTCAGCAAATGAATTAAATTTATCAAAACACCCAAAACTGTTACATAGTTCTATTTCACCTGATCTTAACATAGGATTGCCCATAGAAAAATTTTCACCAAACGCTTTAATATTAACAACACCTACAAAAGGATAATTAACAGAACCTTTTTTTCTACAAACACAAAAACCTTTCGATTCTTTATTTTCTATTTTTTTTATTAACTTATAATTTTTAGCATTAAATTTATAAACAACATCCAACAGATAATTAATTTTAACACCTGATGTTTTTATACTGTTATTTATATCACAAATTCCAGGTCCCACACCAACCACCAAACATCCAGAAAAAACATCTTTATTAAAGAAATAACTCATAGTTGGAATTCTTCTGACCCCAACTTCCGATAAAATATCAAACAATGATTCAATTCTTTTCATTAAAAACCTTTTGGTTATTTGAATTCTCTCTTCTAATCCCCAAAAGTCTGGTGGAGCTGATCGGACTCGAACCGACGAGTGCGTGTTGCATGTCATCAAGTGTCCCAACCCCAAAAATCAAAAAACTTGGTGGAGCTGATCGGACTCGAACCGACGACCCCTTGCATGCCATGCAAGTGCTCTACCAACTGAGCTACAACCCCGTATATTTCGATATTTGCTCGCACATTTTATATTTCTTCTTGCTAAATGTCAACTCAATTTGCTATATATTAGCGTGTATAACAGGAGAAACATTATGGATTATAATTCTTTGAAGTCCGAAGCTGAACAAAAAACACTTCAAACTATTGAAATATTAAAAGAAGAATTTGCCGGTCTGCGTACAGGTCGTGCATCTGTACATTTACTGGACGGTGTTCGTGTTCCAGTTTATGGAACCGAAATGCCACTTAACCAAGTTGCGACAGTATCCGCACCAGAAAATACTGTTTTGTCAGTCACAGTTTGGGACGCATCAAATGCAGCAGCTGTTGAAAAGGCAATCCGTGATTCTGGTTTGGGATTAAACCCAATGACAGCAGGTGGTGTAATCAGATTGAACCTGCCACCATTAACCGAAGAACGTCGCAAAGAATTGGTCAAGGTTTCTGGAAAATATGCCGAAGAAGCAAAAATTTCTATGCGCAATATTCGCCAGGATTTGATGGGAAAAATCAAACGCGCAGTCACAGACAAAGAAATATCCGAAGACGATCAACGTCGTTTCGAAGAAGACCTGCAAAAAGTGTTTGAACACCGCGCATCCGAAGTTGATGCATTGGCAAAACAAAAAGAAACCGACATCATGTCTGTATAAAATTTTCCAAAAATAAAGATTAAATCATGTTTAAATTTCTGAAAAAGAAAAAAACAACCGTTGTTGATGCGTCAAAAAAAATTCCTCAGCACGTTGCTTTTATTTGTGATGGTAACCGCCGCTGGGCCAAGGAACATGGATTACCCCCATTGATGGGACACAAGGCCGGTATATCAAACTTTGAAAACTTAGTTGACTGGTTCATGGCTCATGGTGTTTCAACTGTAACTTTTTTTATTTTCTCGACAGAGAATTGGGATAGAAGTAAAGAAGAAGTTGATTTTTTAATGAATCTTTTTTACACAGAATTAAAGAAAAATTTAAAACATTCTATTGAAAAAAATCTGCGTTATCGTGTTATTGGTTCACGTGATCGTCTGCCAAAAAAATTAGCAAAACTATGTGACGAATTGGAAGAAAAATCAGCAGAAAATACATCTGGCACTGTTGTATTTGCATTAAATTACGGTGGACAAGATGAAATAATAAATGCTGTTAATGGGATTATTGAATCTGGCGAAAAATCAATAACACGTGAATCTTTTGAATCTTTCTTGGACACTGGTGATTTATTACCAATTGATTTCATGGTAAGAACAAGTAACGAAAATCGCATTTCAAACTTTTTGTTATGGAAATTGGCTTATGCTGAATTATTATTCGTTCCATATCATTGGCCAGAATTGGTTAAAAGTAAAAAACACTGGGCAGAAATTATGGAAGAATTTGCCAAACGCAACAGACGTTTTGGTGGTGGCAAAGAAAAAGATTATTCTGGAAAGAAAGGAAAATCAAAATGACAGAGAATAAAAAAAGAATTTTGGTTGGAACTGCTATGGCATTGATCGCTGTTGGTGCTGGGGTTGCCGAATACTTTGGAATACACGCTGTTAAAATTCTAAGTGTTATTATTGCGCTTGGAATGATATTTGAATTGATAATGGCTTTTAGAAAAATTCCAAAAAAGAAAATGTTTGAAAAAAATAACATTTTGACTTTTGGTTTTGCTTTTGCTTGGTTAATATTTTTTATGTTTGCAGCTTATTTTGTTGGCGCACGCCCATGGATTGTATTATTGTTGTTATTAACAATCAGTTCTGCTGACATTGGCGCATGGTTTTTTGGTAAAAAACTGGGTGGCGATAAAATGTGGGAAAGACTATCAGCAGGTAAAACATGGTCTGGTCAAATTGCAGGTATTGCATGTGGAACATTTGCAGCAGTTATGTATGGTTTGTTGGGAACTGATACATTTTTACCACAATTATTATGGATTGGAATTTCAGTATCATTATTATCACAATACGGTGATTTAACCGCCAGCTGGATAAAAAGAAAAACTGGTATAAAAGACTTTGGAAATATTTTACCTGGTCATGGCGGAATTTTAGATAGATTCGATGGATGGATTTACGTTCTGCCAATTGTCTGGCTGGTTATGCTGTAATAAAAAAATTTGAAGGGAAGGAAATAATATGGAAACTATTTTGACCATTGCTGCGTTGTTGATTGTCTTGGGCGTGGTGGTTTTTGTACACGAACTGGGACATTTTTTGGCTGCACGTTGGGCAAAGGTTCGTGTTGATACTTTTTCAATCGGATTTGGTCCTGCCATTTTAAAATGGAAAGATAAACGCGGAACAATTTGGAAAATATCTTTGTTGCCCTTGGGCGGTTTTGTATCTATTTACGGTCAAGAAGATATGTTCAGTCGTAAAAAATATGCAGAATTACCAAAAGAAAAAAAGATTGGACATTATTTGTCAGCACCCGCTTGGAAACAATTTATTATTATTGCCGCCGGCGTTGTTATGAATTTTATTTTGGCATGGGGAATTTATTCAACATTATTTGCTTTTCGCCCAAAAAATATCCAGTTGCCTGTTGTTGGTCAAGTTATTCAAAACAGCCCTGCTTTCAAATCTGGTGTTCGCGCTGGCGATACTGTTATTCGTATTGATAATAAAAAAATAACAAACTGGGGCGAAATCATAGTTGCAAAAGAATTAGCATCCAATCGTGATGCTGATGTCACATTGGTACGTGGTGAAAAATTAGTCCAGGTAAAACTATCACCTGTGCCCAGATGGGGATTGGTCGCAGATGGCAGCAAAACCGAATTCCGTAAAAAAGGAATTTTTGGTGCAATGTATTCTGGCGCACGTGAAACATACAACCAATCAAAAACTTTATTGGTTGTGATGAAACAAATAATAACCGGTGAACGTTCCAGCAAACAATTGGGTTCATTTATAACAATCGCAGAAGTATCAGCAAAAGCAATGTCCGAAGGATTTTTTGCTTTACTGTCAATTATTGCATTATTATCGGTTAACTTGGCAGTTATAAATTTGTTACCTTTACCGGTGTTGGATGGCGGTTATTTGTTGATACTGATAATCGAAGCCATAAGTCGTCGCAAATTGGGTGGTCGTGGTATGGAAATCACTATGATTGGCGGCTGGATATTAATAATGTGCCTGTTTGCTTTGACAATGTGGAATGATTTGGCGCGTGTATTTGGATTGAATTAAAAATGAAAAAAATAATACTTTCTGCTGTTTGTTCTATGGCTGTTGCTTTTTCTGCATTTGCAGATGTTGTATCACGCATAGATGTATCTGGAAATCAAAGAATGGATTCAGAATCTGTTCGACTGTTGGCTGATGTAAAAATTGGAAACGATTTGAATTCCGAAGATGTTAATCAAATCGCAAAAAAATTACAGCAGTCTGGTTATTTTTCAAAAGTTGATGTGAAATTGAATGATGGTGTATTGAAAATTAAATTGGCTGAATCACCAACTGTGAACATGGTCACAATCGAAGGAAACGATGAAATTTCAAATGATGATTTAAAAAAAGAAATCAGATTAAAAGAACGTTCTTCTTATGATGAATCAGTTATTGGTGCCGACGTTCAACGTATGCTGGTTGTTTATCAGCGAAAAGGATTTTTTGGCACAACAATAAATCCAAAAAAAATAAATCTGGCAGATAATCGTGTAAACGTTGTTTACGAAGTAACCGAAGGTCACCCAACATACATCGACAAAATTAAATTTACTGGAAACAAAAAATTCAGCAGCAAAACTCTGCGCGGTGAAATACTGTCACGCGAACATGCTTGGTGGCGTTTCATGACACAGTTTGACGTTTTTGACGAAGACAGAATTCAATATGACCAACAATTATTACACCAATTTTATTTACGTAACGGTTATGTAGATTTCCAAATAAAAGATGCAAAAGGTGTATTTACACCTGATAGAAAATCTTATTCTGTCACCTTTAACGTTGACGAAGGTCCCAGATATAAATTCGGAAAAATGACAATTAAAAATCCTTTCAAAGATGTCCCGGATTCACAATTGTATAAAGCAATAAAAATGTCCCAAGGTGATTTTTATAACGTTGATAAAGTAGATGAAACAGTTTCTGCACTGCGCAGCGCTGTTGCAGAACATGGGTATGCATTTATAAATGTAAACACAATTCCAGAAAAACATAATGACAACAGAACTATTGACTTAGACTTTTCAATTCAAAAAACAAACAGGGTTTATCTGAACAGTATCAATATTCTTGGTAATGTCAGAACATTCGACGGTGTTATAGAACACTTGTTACCAATGCGCGAAGGCGATCCTTTTTCACTACAAACAATTGAACAGGGCCGCCAGCAAATGATGCGTACCAGATATTTCAAAGACGTTCAAATGGTACCGACACGTATCGAAGGTCAGAATTTAATGAACTTGGATGTCAAAGTCGAAGAACAACCAACTGGTGAATTATCAGGTGGTATTGGCTGGTCAAATATTAACGGATTTATGATTGATGCTGGGATAACAGAAAATAACTTTATGGGACGCGGACAAATCGTTCAAATCAAAGGATCTGTTGCACAGTATCAAAAACAGGCTGTTTTCAGCTTTACAGAACCGTATTTATTCGGTCGCGATCTGTCAGGTGGATTTGATGTATCATACACTACATATAACTATTCTTCTTTGGGAAGTTTGGGATATGATCGCGACAGTTTAATGTTGGCTGGGCGTCTGGGGTGGAAATTAACTGACAACTGGTCACAGACTTTGCGTCTCAGTGCATCTTATGACCAAAACTATGATTTACAATCATCTGGTTGGCAGGTAGCTGATTTGTACACATTGGGCACAAATTTCAAATATTATAATATGGATACAGATTTTACCCAGAATACGCACACTGGTGTTGTTGCTAATTTAGGACTGGCATATACTGGTTTCGGCAGCACGGAAACATTCATGCGATATAATGCGGATGTAACTGGATTGGTAAACTTCTTTGATAATCGTTGGCAGTTAAAATCTTCGTTGGAATTTGGTTTAGTTCAACCATTAGATGGTGATTATGTATCACGTGTTTATCGTTACTTTTTGGGCGGTGAATCTTTGCGCGGTTTTGATGTCGCGGGTATCGGCAGCAGAAACTGGGCATATCAAACATATTCATTGGGTGGCATGTGGAAATTGAATGGTTCTACACAGTTAAACTTTCCAATATTCATACCTGACGAATATCAAATAAAAGGTTTCTTGTTCACAGATTATGGTGTTTTGGGTCGTCCACCAAAGGCCGAATATGAATATTTGGGCAAACCAAACTTAATAGACCAAGATGTACGTACCAGTGCCGGTGTTGGAATTTATTGGAATACACCGATGGGACCAATTAACTTTTCATGGGGTTGGCCACTGCACTTGAATCCATATGACCGTGAAAGAAGATTTTTGTTATCTTTTGAAACCCAGTTCTAATAAAAATGCGGCTTGGCCGCATTTTTATTTATGTTTGTATAAGAAAGCATTTCTTCTGGCACGTTCCAGAAAAATTTGAACTTCTGGTACATAATTACTGATACTATTTTCCAAATGATGGTCACCGCCTGTTATTTCATACAGGTATTTTATGCAATTTTCAAAATGCAATTCATTAAACAACAATTCACTTTGTTTCCAATCAGCTTCTTCATCAGCCGTTCCAAGCATAAAGTTAACTGTTTTTCTGTTTGAACATTTCTGCATTTTGTCAGAGATAGATCCCATCAGACCATGGATATCTTTGCAAAAAACCGATAAAAAATCTGGCAAGGAAATATTAAAATCCGCGGCACAAATAGAATATTCAAAGTTTCTTCCATTAATATTACGTTTTTTTACTTTTTGTCTTTCCAAAAATTCTTTCAATTTTTTTCCTGATGGATCTTTTTGTTTATATTTTTCGATCATTTCCAAAAGTTTCTGTAATGATAAAAAATATGGATTTACAAACGTGTATTCGGAAAACATTTCACGAATAAACAAAGAATCCAATATCAAATCTGTAATTGCACGACCACCCATTGAATGCGCCACAGATATATTATATCCACTATAAATAGACTTATCTTTTTTGTATGCGGTAATCAATGCATTTGCTATTGCTTTTTTATGATTACTCAGGTTCATTTTATAAAAATCACCTTTAATCGGGTTATCATATGTAATAGACATAGCAAGACTTTCTATCATAATAAAATTAAAATTAAAATCTGGCGCTTGTTTTGCGACTGTGGTCAAAGAGATATCATACGGACTGCCACCGTGACCATGAATTCCGAAAATGGTGCCCAAACTTTGTGGATTTTTATGTAAATAATATAAGTTGGCTAAATGTATTTGATTTGATTTGTTTGAATCGTAAACTTTTATAACTTCACAATTATCATTTATATTTTCTAAAACTTCTTTGTTGCCCATTGGGCTGGTACTGCCTGTCATAATCTCCTCGATTTGTTTTTTTAGCATCCCTATATTAGCCTATTTTGAAATATTGTCAACTTATTAAAAGTTTTACATAAATTTACATTATTTATTTAATTTATATTTTTCTTTTGAACTTGACGCGGTCAGCGGATTTTTCCTATAATTTCCTTGTCCAGGAAAGGTGGAGAATATGTTTAAGAAAATTGTTTTAAGTTTATTTGTTATAATTGCACTTGCCGGATGCGGTCAGGTTTATGATCGTGAACCAGTTGGTATTGGTTATGACAATGATGAATTGAAATTAAGCCCTTGTGCATGCATGATGGTTTTGCCTGCTTAATCAGATTTTTATATTTAGTCACAAGGAGAGTATAGTTGGACTATCCGGGAAATTTTCAAACACCGGCGGATCCAGCGGGAAAAAGCATAGCTGTTTCCCGCTTTATGGCTATTTGCACTTTTGTAGCTTTTTTTATAATCGTATTTTTGTGTGGAATTCTTCTATGGTCTGCACGTTCTGAACGATTAGAGCCTTTTATGATTTCTACAAACAGTGAAAATGGTGAATGGAAAATTGTTGGCAAAAATCCTGTTTCTTTGGAATACCCTGCCCAAAGAACAATGCAAGAATCTGTTGTTGGAAATTTTGTAAAAGATTGGTTCAAAATATCAAAAGATAATTCGGAAAATGAAAACGCATGGAAAGACTGTGATCGTAATGTTTGTATTTCCGGCGATACATTGATGTTTGGTGAACGTTCATGTGCAATATATTGTAGTGTCAGTGAAGATTTATATTCCAGATTTTCTTATGATATTTTACCTGATTATAAAAAACGATTTCAAAATGGCGAAACTTGGCAAATCGATGAAAAGTCATTATCTATAATGCCTGCTGGAAAAATATCTGATAATGGTGGTACATGGCAAGTTAATTTAAATTTGGTTTCAAACATCGCTGGGCGTTTTAATGTAAAAATTTTTATGAAAGTAGCAAGGAACAAAAACTTTTATCCGCAGACAATGGGTTTTTATGTTGCTGACTTTAACTCTTATCGGATTGACTGATGCGAAAAATTATTATGTTTTTTTCTGGAATTATGATTTTGTTGTTATCAGTCGCAGCACTTTATTTTTCAGGTGCATTGTTTGATGCAAATAATGACAGATACATTGATGCTTTTGTTTTCCAACCAAATAATCTGTCCAGTGATCGTATTGGACACCCTGTTCCAATTGACCAATTGTCTGATAAATTCGTTCGGGAAAAATTGATAAAAAAATTTATAACCGAATACTTTTATGTGAACCCAGACGTTGAAAATATTGCTTTGCGTACTCGTAGTGACAGTGTAATGGCAGCAATGTCTGGACCAATCGTATTCAAAGACTGGAAAAAGAATGTCGCAAAAGAAATCAACACATTATCAGACAAAAAATGTATGCGTACTGCAACAGTTGTTGACGAGATTATAAAAAAAGGCGATTATTGGGAAGTACATTATGAATTAAAAACCTGGGGTAAATCCAATGATATGAATTTGACTCCGCAGGTTGAAAATGGAATTATATATTTGAAAATAGTATTTGAAAAAGGTGTTCGTGATAAACGGGCCGGTTCGAAATTTGATGTTCAAAAATATTTGAATAGCGGCGGCGACCCTGCGGCAATTTTCAAATTCAGAGTTGATGAAGTACGGAGATAGTAAGACCAAGATGCTTAAAAAAATATTATTTGTTTTCTATGTTTTTGCATTTGCGCCAATTGGTATTCTTTTTGCAGAAGATGATCCATTTTCGTTAAAAAATTTTGCAATCGAAGACAGCGATAATGCAGATATTACAACAACACCAGTATCTATGAATATGGATTCTGCACCTGTTAATGTTTCTGGATTTGATATTGCTGGGGTAATGTTGGGAATGCCATTCGAAGATGTTCAAACTTTGTTCTTCAAAACAAAGTCTCTATATGTTCCCAGAAAAAAAGATAGTATAATTTATACAATGCACAAAGATTGGAAGTACAACTTGGATTATGAATGCAGACAACAAAAAATCTATGCGCCTGCACAATTGGAAAAATGTATAAATACGCTGGCAACAAACCGCGGATTGATGTATGCATCTGAATTGCATCTGGAACGGAACAGTACCGGTGAAACAGTTGATATTTATTTCACCAGTAATGCAACAGATAACCTGGTTTGGCGCATCGTTTATAATAATGATGTGAATAATATTGAAGGCGCCGATGAAAAATTTGAAAACCAAAGACAGAAAAAAATATTGGCATTCTGGCAAGGTGTTTTGGACAAATACGGTGCGCCGAATTCTGGAAATGATAAATGGATTTCATCTGGAAATGCTTATGATCCAATGATGACTGCTTATTATGGGTCATTGGATTTGGTGGATATGGGCAGAAATGCCTCCGACGCTGCTAAGAACGTCCAAGAAGCACGTGAAAATTTCCGCGCAAAACCCTATGCTTTCTAAAAACAAAACTTCTTATGATTATGGTCTGGTTTCGGAATTTCTGGCACGGTGGTTTTTGCGATTTCACGGTTTTAAAATTTTAGAATCCAGATATATTACAGGACGAAATACAAATCGCGCTGAAATTGATATAATTGCACGTCGTGGAAATTTAATTATTTTTGTAGAAGTAAAAAAACGAAAAAATATTGAAGTTGCTTTTGATGCTATAAGCAAACAACAAATTGCCAGATTACGAAGTGCTGCTGAAAATTATATAATGAAAAAACATTGGGTTGGCGACGCCAGATTTGACGTCATTACTGTTTGTGGTCACCATATAAATTGGTTCAAAAACGCTATATAAATTTATTGAAAAACTATTTGTTAGACTTATAATTAAAGTGTTGATTGCAAAAAAGGAGAAATAGATGAAAAAATTATTATTAGTATTATTTGCTGTTTTAACATTGGCAGCTTGCACAGGTTCATATAAATCTGGCAATTGTGAATATGGCTTTTTGTTTCACAAAGACATATCAATTTCCAGAATTATTGATAGCTGTAATAAATAATAAAAACCGGGCAAATCTGCCCGGTTTTTATTATTTTATTTTCTTAACCATTCTTTACAATCTTTTTCAGCACGAAATTCATTAGAATTTGAACTTTCTGAATAGCCAACAATAGAATTACCAATTTTACTTACATTATAAGAACATTCTTTACCCGCTGGTTTCATAATATGTTCAGTTTTATAAACGTAACAACCTGTCAAAGATACTGTTAAAGCAGTTAACAAAATTATTTTTTTCATTTTTTTTCCTTATTTTAAATATTGTTTTATGTATCCTTTTTGGACAACTAATTTTATTATATAGTTAACCCAATATTAAGTCAAACAATATGTCCTTAAAAAGCACTAATTTCATATGCGTTTATTTTATAACTGCGCTTTTTATCAGGTTTAAATCTTCTTTTATTCCGTCTATTTTCAATTGTAATTGACCTATACCCGATTCCAATAAACTTGTTCTATTTTCTAATGCAGTTATTCTGTTTTCGCTTTTTTCTATATTTGATAATGAACTGTCTTGTTTAGCAGCCCAGTATATCAATCCACCAATAAAAACTATTAAAAACCAACTGCTGCGTAAAAATTCCAATACACCAATAACATCGTGTTTTTCTGACATATTCTATTTACCCCTTTCAATTAAATTTTCAATCTGATGAACAAGCGAACGTTGGGATTCCAGACTTCTAAGTTCTGATTCTGTTGCATTTGGTCCCAGAAATCTTTCAATTGTAATTTCTCGTAAATGTTGCAAAACAACAGCACCAGACGGTGTACTGAAACAACGTAAATAATTTTTTTCTATTTCGGCTTTCATAAAAATATTCCTTGGTTACAAAATTGTATTTCCAGTCATTTGTGCAATTGGTGCCATGTATTTTAATTCTGCGTCCGAATGCAAAGATATTTTTTCAATCAATCCGCGACGCGATAATATTTGCAAACCACGTTCACACATTGGTTTAATAAATTCATTCAACAAACGACCATATGTTGCGCCCAGAACACGCATCATATCTGCATTGCGTGCCAGTATTTCTGTTGCTGTCATTTCTTTTTCAGACAAAAACCCCAATCTGTCTGCCAGCAATGTATGTCTGATTCTGTCGCGTAAATCGCCCAAAACTATCTGTGAAACATCAAAATCGGCACCTGATGACAATGGTGTTAATCCCGATGATCCAACAGCTTTTGGAATTATTGCACCCGGCGTCAGGTTAATATTCGACAAATTTATAACACCGTCGTCATCAGCCTGCCAAATTCCACTGACTGCGATAGTTGCATTTTTTAAAACCAGTTCTACGACTTTGTTTGCAGTTTTAATATCGGGCAAAGCACGTAACACAGGACTGCGACCATACAATTCACCACTGGCCAATGACCAGCGGAAAATAATATATGGATTTGTTTCAAAAACACCATGGGATACTATATTATTTTCAATATCACCACCAACATCTAACCAAGCTGTAAATTCTTTTCCAACCAGGCTTTGCACCAATTTTAATTGTATTTGCGGATTAGTTTTAATAGAGCTACGTAAATTTGCAGGTGGTGTCCATGTTGGATATTTTTCCATTACTTCGGCTGCGGTCATTGACGTGGTATGAAATATCGCACCACCCAATATTGCAATGTCCGATACAGGAATAGCTGTGAAAGAAAACGCACTGTCAGCACCAATTGGATTTTCAGACATAAATAAACAAGCTGTTCCAAAAATAACTAAATCCAAATAACATTGATGAATTGTTGTATAAAAATTTGAATCGTTTAAATGCGCACGTAATGTTTTAGTTGCGATTTCTGCATCTGGTGACAAATCACTTTCGCGAACCAAATTTAACCAACCAGATTCGGGTGGTGTTAATAAAGTGTACATACTGGCGGCCAAATTATCGACTGCATCGGACGCTGTTGCATCGTAAAGTGTTGCAATTTCATCGTCCGTTGTCGGCATGGTATAACGTCGTGCAGAATCCCAACGATTCAACCACGGATCACGCATATCTAATGCCTTTTTATAAAGTTGTAAAAGATTTTTATTCATTTTTTTTCCTTATGTTAAATAAAAAATCCCGCAAAATGCGGGATTTTATAATTTTTTGTTTTATTATTTATTTTTATTATCTGCTTTTTCGGATTTTCCGGTATCTGGAACATACATACTGCTCTTTATATTTTTATCCACCATTTTTTCACAAGTTGTACCTGCATAGTGTATTTTTACATCTTTGTCATTTATTCCAAACCAATCAAATGGAAAAACCTTTCTGGGGCGATATGTTTCAGTGTATGTGCAACCATCACCATCATTTTCATATTTTATACTGGATACATTGCTGCATGCGCAAACAATCAAAGCCAATAAAACTATCGATTTATTTTTCATATTTTATCCTTGAACTACCAAACAATTTTATAATATAAATTATATAAATCCAAGAATAAAAATAATCTTTACAGAATATGTATTTTCTTTCTATAATGCCAATGTACATAACAGTGAACATCATGAAAAAAATATTATCTTTTTTATTTGTTTTATTTTTTGCATCACAGGCTTTTGCCCCACCTTCTGGAATTATATATGATTGCTTTGAAAGAACCGCATTATGCATAGGACAAACAAATTGCATAAATAACGTATGCAAATTAACATACGAATATTCTTCTCCAACTTGTACTTGCGAACCAGATTGTCCACCAATGTTTTTTGATGAAATTTCTTGTACTTGCGATGATGGTATACTTGATCCATTGGATCCACAAATATAAAAATGAAAATTAAAACTTATATTTTTTCTTTATTTATTTATGCTGTTTCAGTGACTGGTGCTTTTTCTGCCTTATATCCTATTTGTACTCCATCTGGCTCAAGTTGTTTAAGTTGTCCAATTATTTATTTCTGTGCATTTGGATATTATGGAACAGCAACCAGCAGTTATACAGGCTGCGTCGCATGCCCTGCAAATGCAACATGTTCTGGAGAAGCTATAAATCCATCAACATTCACATGTAATTCCGGATATTATAAAAGTTCCAGTACAGCATGCAGTCCATGTCCATCAAATGCAACTTGTACAACTGGTACAATTGTTTGTAATTCCGGTTATTATCTAAGTTCAAGTACGACATGCAGTCCATGTCCATCAAATGCAACGTGTACAACCGGAAGTGTTGTTTGCAACGCAGGTTATTATTACAACGGTTCCAATTGTGTAAGTTGTGTATTAGCAACCGGAAATTCAAATGCCACATCAAGTTCAGGCAGCACATCAATAACTGGTTGTTATCTTTCGGCTGGAAAAACTGGAAGTAATACCAAGGGCAGTTATATAATCGACACTGGTACGTGCAATTACGCACAATAATATTCAAACTTTAAAATCGATTTTTGCTTTTAACGGTCGTAATTTACTGGACAACGTCCTGATTATCGTAGGTTGTAATTGCATAGCCCCAGCCAAAGCGTCCAAGCCATCGTCTTTGTTGTTTGACATCAATGGTGACCACCCCAGCATTTCAGATAATAGCGGAGTAGATTTTATTTTTTCATGCGCATATAACCGACCCGTTGTTAACAATGGCTCTATTGCATTCAGTATTCTTTTTTCTTTATTCAGATTGCTGACTATTTTTTGAACCAGAACTGATTGCCCACGTTTCATAGCAGCTTCGCGTAATATTTCTGGCAAAGCATTTCCCATTCCATTTACTTCAATTGCGATTTTTTTTTGGTTATGAACCTGCATAAAATTCAAAATTGATTCACATTGGGTCGCCAAAGGGTGAAAATCATTATCATCTACGGTTAAATATTTTACATCTTGGATAAATATACGACGGTTTCTATCATCTCTATAAATCAAAACACAAACGCTGTTGTCTGATTTTGCCATACCACCACTTGGATCCCAATACATCGCAGCACCTGTTATCAAATTATCCCCCAACTTTGCATTATTTGAATCAAAATTATAATCGTAAAAATGTAGTGCACCGGGATCTAATCTGGCTTTATCTTCGTTAACATATTCCAACATCATCTGCGAAGAAAAATGTCTGGGGCCGACAATATCGCGCATTTCTTCTATTTTTTCCAACGGAAAAAGCTCTGGCCATGCTGATATTCCGTGGGAATTCAGTACCGGAATTCTAAGCTCTTTATACCCTCTTAAAAAAGGCGTTGAAAATTGAAAATTTTGATATACTATATCTGCCATGGATTTTACTCCGAAAACTTTACCGACAAACTTGGAAGCAGAACAAGCAGTCTTGGCAGCGGTACTGGTGAATAACCGCGCCTTGGAACGCATGTCTGAATTTCTAAGACCTGATCACTTTACACATCCTGCCCATAAGGAAATTTATAAACTAGCTGAAAAACAATTCGCAGCTGGAATTCCATTTGATATTATCACAGCAAAAAATTATCTGGAACAACAGGGTGTCTTGGAATCCGTTGGCGGAATTGATTATCTGACACAATTGTCAGGTGCAGGAACAACAGTTGTTAACGCTGAACAATATGGACGTATTGTTTATGAAAACGCACTTCGTCGTGAATTAATAAACCTGGGCCAAGACATAACCGATTCTGCATTCATAGAAGATTTGGAAAATCCTGTTTCTACACAAATTGAATCTGCAGAAAAAAGACTTTTTGATTTATCTGTTGCGGGCTCTACTGAAAAAGGCGCAATGCCTATTTCCAGCGCGTTACGCGAAGCACTGGAAGAAGCCGAAATCGCATACAAGGCCGATGGTAAACTTTCTGGTCTGACAACTGGATTTCGTGAACTGGATAAATCTATCAGTGGTCTTCATCATTCTGACCTGATTATAATTGCTGGACGTCCTGCGATGGGTAAAACCACATTTGCAATGAATATTGCATTTAATGCGGCCAGTGCTATTTTATCAGAACGAGCAAACAAAAAATACAAAGGCGCAGTTGTATTTTTCAGTCTTGAAATGTCTGCTTCGCAGTTAGCATCACGTGTTCTGTCTTCGCAGACAAAAATTTCCAGCAGCTCTATGCGCAACGGATCATTAACAGACGAAGATTTCCTGAAAATGTCACAATATTCAGATGCACTGTCCAAGGTACCGTTGTATTTTGACGACACACCTGGAATGTCCGTTCCAATGATGCGTACACGCGCACGCAGAATTGCACGTAAACACGGCGGAATTGCATTGATTGTAATTGACTATTTACAGTTGATGACATCCCCTGGTGGAAGACGCAGCGACAATCGTGTTAACGAAATTTCTGAAATAACTCGTGGTTTAAAAATGCTGGCCAAGGAATTGGATGTCCCAGTTATCGCCCTGTCCCAGTTATCACGTAATGTCGAATCCAAAGACAGAACAGATAAACGACCACAGTTGTCAGATTTGCGTGAATCAGGATCAATTGAACAAGACGCTGACATTGTAATGTTTACATACCGCGAAGAATATTATCTGGACGGTCGTGACCCGATGTATAAAATTTCCGGCCGCAGTGACCAGTTCTTGCAAAAAGAACATGAAGAATGGGCAAAACGTTTGAACGATGCCCGCGGCAAAGCCGAAATCATAGTCGGCAAAAACCGTCACGGAAAACCAGAAACTATGCGCCTGGCATTCAAAGGTGAATACAGTTTATTCGAAGATTTGGATGAATTTGACCATGGTAACAGTGGGTACAATTCTTTTGCGGAACCAAAAACAAACTCTTTTGGTTCAAAGAAAGATAATAATGAACCAGATTTGAATAATATTTCAGACAATATTCAATACTAAAAATACTTTCCTAAATTATTTCTCTTGCGAACTTATAAAAAATTGACTAACATTTTTGTCAACAAGGGGGTTTGTCATGGCTCAGGAAGAAATTATATTCCCAAATAACATCAGAAATATTCGTTTGGCAAATGGTATGAAAATGACCGAATTATCCAGACGTGCAAAACTTTCTTTATCTGCTGTTTCAAAAATTGAAAAAGGCGTACGTCGTCTGAATCAAAAACAATTGTTGAATATTTGCAATATCTTGGGATGCAAACTTTCCGATATATTTATTCGTGAATCCGATGAAGTCGCAGATGTTTGGCAAAATGAAATCAAACGCAGACTGACAGACAACGAAGGCAGCGGACTGAAAATATTCGGTAGTGGCTTGCGCAAAATTCGTCAAAAGGCTGGAAAAACAATCGCCCAGGCCGCCAAAGATGCAGGTATGACATTGTCTGTTTATCATAAAATCGAAGTTGGACAACGCGAAGTTTATGAAAAAGAAATCGAACCTTTGGCCAAATCATTCAAACACTCTGTTGCAACAATGTTTGACGAAGTTGCAAAATTATATAAATCCGGTGATTTGAACAAACAAATAAACAAGGTCAAAGAACGTGTAAAATCTGTATTAATACCAGGCAGTCCTTTGTCTGGAATTGATTTACCAGGAAGTTTGTACGGTGCAAAATTATATGACAGCGCTCGTAAAAAACTGGCCCCTGTTTTTGGAACACCAAACGGAAAAAATATATCTTTCAAAAAATCTGATAAAACAATGATTGTTTCTCCAATCAGCTTGGAAGGTCGCAAAGGAATCTATGCTGTAATTCCAAATACAAAACGTTTAGGCAGCACAATTCCTGAAAAATCTTATATTTTTGCAGATTCTGAAAAGAAACCTGTTGTTGGTGATATGGCGGTTTTTGTTGATGCTGATTTTGAAAAACTGGGATTTGACAGTTCTGCTAATGCACAAATTGCAATCGTTCGCGAAGATTCCAAAGGGAACGTTTACGGACAAGTTTTATCCCCTGACGAAAAGATAACTTATAAAACTATGCACAAAGTTGTTATGATCGTCATGGAATAAAAAGTTCACGGAGAGAGTGATGAAAACTAAGCCGAGCGTAATTGCACAAAAGCTTTTGAATCTTTATCGTCAACATCATGTTATTTTTGGTGGATGGAAAACCGTAAACCAGATTTTCGTTAAAGAAGCTGATACAGAAGTAATTTTGGAAATCAAAGAATTACCAACTGGACGTATGTTGGCACAACATATTGAAAATCTGCGGAGTGGCAAAACACCTATGGACTCTATTTCTCCTGATTTGGTTCCCTATGGCGGTTTAATGTCAGAATCAATTGTATCAATTCATCTTTCCGAATCCGAAGTTGCAGAACTTGAAAACGCACTTGCTGAATTTGCTCCAGACTTAGACGGTCTTAACAAAATCAAATCTTTAAATGTTGTGAAAAGATTTGGTGACGAATGGCAAGTTGCTATACGCTCTGCTCTTTCCAGCAACCATGAATTGATGGAAAAATGGAATAATGTTATAAAAACTGCACGTGCATATTATTTATGGAAAGTTGCTAATGATATTTTGGCAGCACCACTATCAGAACGCTCACGCGCACGTATCCAAGCAGATTTACCAGAATACGAGACTTATCTTCCTATGTTCGGTGACCAGGGAAAAGAAATTCTTTCCAAGCTTCGTATATTCGTCAGCAGTATATAAATTTTAAAAGCATCTAAATTTAGATGCTTTTTTTTATTCCACGCGATAAATAGTATCAACTGTATGTGGGGTGCCAATGTAAATCATTGCCCCGTTTGGTGATAATATAAAATCTAATTCACGCAATCTTTCACGCAAACTTTCACGCTTTTGATTTGTGTTACTTGTATTTGGAACTTCTACGTCATCGCAAATTATCAAATCTGCACGCAAACCAGTTACGTTTCCATGAATTCCCTGACAAATCACAGACGGTTCACGAATTCCAATTGGACGCTCGATTGTTATCTTGTGCGAACCCCATTCTTTTTTTACATCTGGTAACATATCACTACACTTTGGATGATTTTCCAAGATATGTTTTATGTGCGAAACCATCCGAGAAGACAATTTTGTTTCTGCAGATAAAATCAGTATTCTTGTTTGTGGATAAAGATACAAAACACATGCTGCAAAAATTCCTACAACAGACGACTTTCCAGAATGTCGAAAAGCCATCAGCAATCCGCGTTTTGGTGAATTTTCGAAAACATCAGCCAAAAACTCTGTTATTTGTTTATGATGTTTTGGAGTATCCAGATTCAACAGTTTATTCCATTCATCTAAAAATTTATAATATTCCGTAATCGTCTGCGTTTTCATTATTTGCAATTTCAGCTATTGAACCATAATCATTTATTAAATTCGGCACAGCACTGGCAAGTACTGATAATAAATTGTTATACAAACCTAAAACACCGCCGCCGGAAAGTTTATCTTCTATTAGACTGATTGTGTATTCAATACTGGACACTACATTATCGTGAATATTTTTCCATTCTGCAAAATCAACATCTATTGATTTAAAATCTTTAAATGCTTCCAATATAAAATTAAAATCAGTATTAAGATTTTCTGGATCTATTTTTACAGTCGGCTGGTAATCAATTGTTCTTTCTAGACTTATTTGTCTGAATATGTCTATTTTTGTACCTTCGATTGGGGGCACAGCAAACATTACTGTACCACCATCAAATTCTGGATTAATTTTAACGCTATACTGCGAAAAATCTAAAACCTCTTCGTTCAGTGCAACACGAATATCTGATTCTTGAAAGAAAGGAAATACAAAAATAAATTCCAAAGTCTGACCATCACCAAAGTATGAAACTTTATACATAGTTTAACTCCGTATAAATTATTTTTTATTTGAACAGATTGTCTAAATTTGAAACCAATGAACCCAAAAGATTTGTCTTTTTTGCTTTTACATTCTTTAACTTTTCCAAATTTGTTCTTTTCTTTTCGTTATATGGTTCTTCGGTTTCTTCACGCAGCCTTTTCAAAACGGCTTCTTCGGTCATTCCACTGCTGGACATCCCAGCAGCACCGTATTTAGCACGTTGGGTTGCTAGCGTTTTTTTTACCAAATTTGTTTTTGCTTTTTCATCGGCCGCAATTTGTGCCAATATTTTTTTTCTTGAATTATCTGCTTCTTTTTCTGATTTTTTATTATTCAAAACATCTGTTACATCAGATACTATTTGTGACATTATTTTCTCCTTTGGATATGGTTAAACCATGTACCAACCATTAACGCTTAGTGACAGAACCGTTGTTGGCAGTTGTTCACTGCTTTCTATTTTCCACACTGGTTGGATTATGTCTGTTGATGACCCCAACAAATTTATAGACACATCGCCTGAATATCCTGGCGAATCATCTGAATATGCTTCATTGGGCAATGGTGCGCGAAACCCATTTATAAACAATGATTTTGTATTCAGAACACGCGCGCTGATTTTTCGTATTCTGATTTTTGTCGGTGAATTTTTTGCACTTAATAAAGGCAACCCATACGCTGCATATGAAAATCCATAAATTCCATTATCGATTAAGGCCAAATCTGAAAACTTTTCTATAAAAGTCTTATCATTACGTTTAACAGAAACATATGTTTCACCATCCATAACTGCAACAGATTCGAAATTTCCCTGGGTTTTATAAATTCCCCACGCAGAAACACCCAGATTTGAATTTTTATTTAAAACAGCCATATCTCCATTTTGCATAACTATAAACAATTGACCGGTTTGATCGTTGTATGCCAAATCTATTGGATTATCCATAAGGTGCTTTGACAAAGAACACAAATCAGTCGCGTTATAGTTTTCACTCAGTTCGTCCAAAGACAATTCGCGAATATCTTTTTTACTGTTTGATATAAAAACCGTACTGCCTTCTATTTTCTGTGGTGGCAAGTATCTTTCAGAAAAACTGCCAACCGATGTGTGCTGTTTTATATCAACCGATGATGGTATTAATGGTTTATTTGATATTGCCCATTCACCTGTTGATGTCAGAATTTGTAAATTATCACTGCTGACAACTGTGCAAATTTGTTGACGCTGTTCTGACAACAGTGTTATAAATATTGCTTCGTCATCTAATCCTGTGCCTGCATCAAAATTGTTATGATTTCCGACTTTGGACATCCATACACCGCTGGGCCATTCACGTGAACCCCCAAAAACCAATCTGTCTTGATGAAAAGAAATACTGCATGGCCAGCCACGACGTGTACCAAATGCTGCCTCGGACCAGTCTGATACAGCAGATCCCGGAAGTACATAACTTCCATTAAGATTTGCTATTATAACTGTGGGGCTGACATATTCATAAACTATCCATTGTTTTCCCAACAAATATAATCGACCACCAACATTGGTGCTGTTCCAGAAATTTTTATTTGTGGTAAATGTTGCATAACTATTACCGTACGCGCTTGTTGTTACTGTTATTTTTATTCCACTGGCGTCATCAAATTTCATAAAAGGTATATTTACAGTCATATCATCATTTGATGAAAAACTAAAAACTGATAATTCAAAATTTATTATTCCTTTTTTCAGAACATGGGGTTGATAATCGGGATGAACAAATATCATTGTTCCAAATCTTTGTGCATACTGCAATTTTTCCAAACTAGATTCGTTCCATGGTGAAATAATATCTTGGATTTTTGATCCGTTATAAAAAACGTTTATATGACCATCAGTCAATGCCAGTATATAATTTTCATCTTCGTTAACAGAGAAAGGTATTAATCGTGTCCCAGCAATCGTTTCTGATACATTCATTAAACCACGTCGTCTGGACAAAGCCCCACTGGATATAACATCCATATTTTCTAATTTTGACAACCCGTTCAGATTTTCACGTGCAAAAAATTCCGATGACACTTCTCCGGATGCAAAAGAGTTTTGAGTATAAATAAAGTTTCCCATGATATTTGCTCTTTGTAAAAAATATTAAAAACGTGCACTGACCAGCGAAAAATCTCTGATATCAGTATTTACCGAAATCGTGCTGTCTATAAACTTTGCAACGCGCAACTCTGATTCGTATAATGCTGCCAGCATTCTGAAAACATTTTGATCACCTAACAATGGGATACAAAACTCCATTGCCAGCTTGGTTGCGGCCAGTGATACAAAATAACTTGGGAAATATTCAACTGATGTGCGAACTATTGCTGAAATTGAAATCACATCACTGGAAGAAATAATTGTATTTCCTATTACTTCTCCTGGACATTTCAGAACTCTCAGAACTTCAGAAGGTATCAAAAATACATCATCAGCCGTTTTTGTTAATTCAAATTTCTTCTGTGCGAATCGCCATGGATGCGAAGCAATCAAAGTTTCGACAACTGGATCAAAAAGTGTCCTGGATAATTGAGCAGAAGCAGAATTATCAGTCAGGGATTGTATTGGTTCTTCGCCCAGTTTCAACAGTGCAAAAGAACACAAATCAATTTTTGTAAGCATTTGTAAATCCTGTGTTAAAAAAAAGACCACTAGATTAAAATCTCTTGGTCTTTTTTTAATTGTGCTAAAAATTATGCCAAAGCGTTTGTTGTTACGTTAAGTTCCGTAATATTGATTTTTTTAATCGAAGTGTTATCCGATGCATTAACAATAATAATATCGCCAATATTCATCAAAGTTTTAACACTATTAAAATAACCAGTTGCAGTAATTGTTGCCAATGTTTCAGCAGCTGCATAATGCCACAGAGTAAATCCATTAGCATAAGCAATCACAGACAAGTTTTTATTTTGAAATGCCATTTCTATTTTCCTTTGGTTATTTTAAATTAGATAGAAGCAGTTTCATCGCACTTAATACGTACGATACCGTCTGCATCAATTAAAACGGCGCCTTGGGACATGCTGTTGGATATAAAATGCGCAGCACGTTCACCATGCCAGCTGATATCCGTTTTAACTTCTTGTCCACATGCGTGCCCAACGCTGGCTGCGTGATAAATAAAACAATCACGACCAGATTCGTTTATTGGCAAAGCATTGTGTAATACCCAAACCAATCCCAACCATTTTTTAGTTTCAAATCCTGATACCAATGGTGTTTCGCCACCAACATATTCACTAGATACAAATTCATCCATTGACAATAATTGATTCCATTGCTGAACACCAACTACTGCGAATCTACGACCATCATCTGGCACATCATTTGCATTTAACTGTTCTACAGCAGATAAAATCAAATCTTTGGTCAAATTTGTTGTGTAATCGCCAACTTCAACATTTGCAGCGTTCATAGCATCAATAATCAATTCGTCTGTTTTGCGTCCCAATGCATATGCACCAGCCGAAGCAACGACACGACGTTCATCAATATTTGTTTTTAATTCATCCATACTATCTACCCAGTCGCCTGCATAGTAATCCTGTAACATACATTCAACAGGTTCATGATTCAGATTCATAACCGGCACGATACCATGGCGGGATTTTGTTGCAGCTGTTCCTTTGCCTACTTTTTGGAAAGTGGTAGAACTGCCGATAATACCAGATTTGCTGCGAACAGTTGAACGCAGTTTGGTGCCCATTTGCTGATAAGCCAAATGAACATCAGCTTCGAATTGTTTTACGAAGACTTGATCTATGGAAACAGACATAAAATTTTCCTTTTGTTTTTTAAATTAAAAAACGCATAAAATGCGCATCAGGGGAATTTTATTTTCTGGTTATGCGAATCATCGCGCCAAATAATAAAATAAGCGGGTTCAAATAATATCTATCAAAGACATCCAGAATTATCCGCGAATCAAAATTAAAAGATTAAATCAAACCGAATAAAAAAACGCGCCCTGTGGGCGTGTTTTAATTTGTTGTAATCTTTTAACCTGGAAATAAAAAGTCCCGCAATTGCAGGACTTTTATTATTTTTTTACAACTTTCTTTTTAGCAGCTGGTTTTTTTACAGCTGGCTTTTTCATTGCAACTTTTTTTGCTACTGGTTTTTTAGCAACAACTTTTTTTGCAACTACTTTTTTAACAACTGGTTTTTTTGCAGCTGGCTTTTTAGCAACTACTTTTTTAGCAGCTGGTTTTGCAGCAACTACTTTTTTGGCAGCTGGTTTTTTTGCAGCTGGCTTTTTAGCAACCGGTTTTTTTGCAGCTGGTTTTTTTACAGCTGGTTTTTTTGCGGCTGGTTTTAAGAATGTAAATGCCATTCTTTCTCTCCTTTTAAGTTTTCTCGGTAGAACAAATTTTTTTGTTCTTGTAACTTATTTTATCTAAAACCAAAAAATTAGTAAAGAAGAAAGTGAAAAATCTATGAATATAATTTTTTGAACCCGCTTTCGATTTTGCGAACATATTCTGGATCTTGTTCGCGCCAGTATTTTGGATCTCGCATCATTCGTCTTAAATCTGAATCTGAAAAATTTTGTGCAGCATTATTATCGGTTCTAACAGTTGGTTCCATTGATTGCATCATCTTATAAATGCTTTGAATTCCCTGGGGTGTAGCGCTTAGAGCTTCGAATGCTTCGGCTGGTAAAAATTTTTGTCCGAATGCATTTATTTCTTTTATTGCATCTTTCATTTTATCTTCGTCACCAAAAAACTTTTTCAAATCAGAAATTGCGTTTGATTCATATTGTGTTCTAAAAACTTCTGATAACACTGGTGACAAAAATTCATCTGCGATTTCATAAATTTTTTCAACTTGCTTTGCAGTCAAACCAATTTCATAAAATTTATTACGAACCGATTCATCTTCAAACAAAACATTTTGTGGATATTGACTGGCATCATCTGGAACACCTATTGCGCGATTAAATTTTTCACGCACATCTGGATCTGAATCTTCATCTGGCACAGAAATCATTGACCCTATTTTTTTTTCAAGTTCAGAATAAGACTTTACCAAAGCATCAGAGTTCAATGTTCCGTCTTCGTTCAGAAATTTTTCTGGAATTTTATTCATTTATTTTTTCCTTTTATTTTCATTTGATTTACGCAGAAAATATATTCCACCCAATGTAAAAATTGTTTGCAGAGCACCAAATATCGTGGTATCTCCGACTAAATATGCACCGATCGCAGAAAGTATTCCGACGGTCGACACTATATACGTTCTCTTTCCGGCCATAAAGCCGCCTGTTATAATTTTTTCCATAACAAGTCCCTTTTTAAAATTTATAAGTAAAATAATAAACCGTCTATTTCTGCGATATATCCACGTGATCTGGCCCAATCTGGCAACACCTCGATATGATGAAATTTTGTTGCGCCAAAACAAGAATCTGGTAAATTTCCATTAAACATTCTTTGAACTACACGAATGCACATTTTAAAATTCCGATTTCCACTATCAATTGACAGATATTTATTACGCTTTGAATTTTTGTTTAATGATTCGAAAATATTATTATCTTGGGCTATGTCAGAAAGTTCTCTTTTTGAAGTTATGCATAAGTTAGATATCATTGACGTTAAAGCTTCCACAGCAGCCAGTGATGAACCAAAAGTTTCCGCATAAACCAATCTTGCAATTTTATACATGACTATTTTTGATTCGTCTGGATTTTTTATAATCGTCAAATGCATATGATATTTCCTTTTTATAGCAAAAGAAAAACCCGTAAAAAATTTACGGGTTAAATCTTGTGTAATTAAAAAAGTAAAAAAAACCGCATCATTGTGCGGGCATATTTTGTACTTTTACTTTTATAATACTATCACAAAACGATAAAAAAGTCAATATAAAAAAATATAAATCTTAAAAACCCTAATGAATTCAAGGTGTTCAGATACTTATTTCATCACCATATGTCATTATATATTCTGAACCATTTCGCAAAACCAATGCGCCATCTTCATTTATACCTATTAATTCAACGGAACGTCCACGATGTGTTATAATTTTGTTTAATCCAGCTGCCAATTCCATCCATCTTTTTCTAACAACCAGAAAATCCCGACCCAACCAAACATCTAAAAACTTCATCAAAGAAGATAATAATTCGGATTTATTTATTTCTTTGTAATTATTTAATTTAGTTGTTTCATATTTTGCAACTTTTGGATTTGTTTTTATATTTATGCCAATTCCAACAATAACAAAATCTTTTGCATATTCAATCAAAACACCACTAACTTTTTTTCCATCTATTAAAATATCATTTGGCCATTTTATATTTGGACTTATACCAAATGATATCAAAGTTTCAGCAATTGCGACAGCGACAGCATATGATAATTTTGGATCTCGCTCTTCTATTGCATAAATAAAGCTGGTATATAAATTTCCATGATGTGAAACCCATGTTCTTCTGTAACGTCCACGACCAGCAGATTGGGATTCAGCCATAACAACAGTTCTGTCTGCAGCATTTTCTTTCACAATCAATTCATGCGCATATGTCTGCGTACTGGGAATTTTATTCAAAGAAATCAATTTATATGACATCAGTTATCCAATAAAATATTTTCCGTTTTCATTTTTTATAAAATCTTTACCATATGTTTTTCTAAGCTGATAAATAGCTGTATCAATTGTATGAGTAGCAATATCAGGCGAATACCCCATAACAGATTTTAAGTCCGATGCAGATATTCCACCAGTTTTATACAGCAAAACAACTATACTTTTTTGCAAACTGGGCAGAACTTCTGATTTTTTAAATATTTTTTTTATTATTTCGCGTTGGTTGGTATCAATTGTATTCAATATTATCGACTGTAATTCTATTGGTGTCAAATTATCAGGAACTTCCAGCGAATCGAAGTTCAAATCAGCAAGCTTAGAATCGTCAACAAGAGTGGCGCCCAAATCAATCAAGATTTTACGCCATACTTTATTGGTCGCATAGATACTGATTCCATTTAACATCATGCCATATTAAACAATAAAAAAGACCGTTGCAAACTTTTTAGGAAAAATAGCCGATTATATTTTCGCTAAAAAACCACCGAATTACTCGGTGGTTTTCTTCACAAACAAGGAGTCTTGATTAAAAATTATTCCCAGAATTGTGTATAAACTTTGTCAGTTCTGAAATATCAGAACCTGTGGCATTCAATATTTTTGATATGCTTAAAGTCGAAGGCCATCTGGGCTGACCCTCTTTGGACCATCTTTTACTTCTGTTAAAAGTAGTTGGGTCCAGTCCACTGTTTTTTGCAAGTCCAGAACAGGACATCTTATGTTCAACTGCAAAGTTCTCTATGGCCATCCATATATCTTCGTGTGTCATTTTTCTCTCCCCTGTTAAGTCCTTAATTCCTAGGACTATGTTCTAATTATGATTGAATTCTATTTTTATTTCAACTATAAAAACCAGGTAAGATTTCCTAGGTAAAAAACCGTAAAAGACCCAACATTTTATACAAAAAATATTTTTTGACAATTTATCTTGACAAATAAAATAAATGTATTATATTTCAGTTGTCGAGGGATGAAAATTCTTTGGCACAGATGCAAAGCGTCTGGGAAGGCCCGGAGATTCAGACTCCCTCCTACATTCTCTCTCCTCTGGACTTTGGGCCTCTTTTTTTACAGTTTAGAATGTCCATATTCTTTTTCTCCTTTCCTTCCTTTCTTGGACATTCAAAAAAACCCGCCAGACGGCGGGATTTTTTTATAAATTTTTTAATTATTTTTTAAAAACGCTGACCAATTCCCAATGAATCGATCCAACAAATTGATCAACCGGTGTTAATTCTGTCATTTCAAAACCACCGCGTTCCAATATTATTTTATCCCGCATAAATGTCTGGGGATTACACGAAACATAAATAATCTTCTTCACATCGCTTTTTGCTAATTCTTCACACTGTGATATCGCACCTGCCCTGGGGGGATCCATAACAACACAGTCATATTTTTTTAAATTTTGAACAGTAAGTGGTTTTTTGAATAAATCTCTTTTTATACCATTTCCAAATATATCGAATCCGTCGGCATTCAATGCAAATGTAAAACTACCCATACCCGAAAACAAATCTGCAATTTTATTACTGCCACGTGCAGCAGAATTAACCAGGTTTCGCAATGCATCTTCACCAGCTTTACTTGGCTGTAAAAAAGCATTCGGCAAATATTCAACAACAATATCATTAAATTTAATAATTGGTTTTTGGGTTTGTTTTACAATCTTATCATTCCAAACAATTCTGATAGCATTGCTTTTATCCGCAGCTTTTTTAAATTCAGTCGTAAAATATGGAACCTGGGACACAACAGAAATATCAAAACCATTATCGCATTGTGTTACCAAAACACTACCACTGCCCGTCCATGGCATTGAATAAACTTCTGGCAAGAATTTATTCATCTGTTCTGTCAACAGCGGACAACTATCAATTGGTATAATATTTTTTGAACCAGCCCGGTAAAAACCAAAAACATTATTTAAAAATGCAAAATCAGCGCGACGACGCTGTTTTGATGGAATCCAAATTGGATTATTGGTTATTGGCAAATTTTTTAACAAAGATATTTTCGATTCATTATAATCAGGCGAAGTAAAATCAAATTTACATCCACCACATTTGCCAAAAAAGGGACATTGTTTCATTTTATTAAAAGTTTATGCGTGCACCGATTCGAAACTGGTGTGCAATTGGTGAAAAATTTTCTATTACATCAAACTTCGGTGAAAACATGTAAAAATATCTATATCCTAAATCCAATGTAAATATGTCACCCATTTCAATACCAATACCTGCCAGCGCAGAAACACCTTGGGTAATTTTGTTTTCAACGTTTGCACCATCGATTGAATTCCATGACAAACCTGCACCAAATCCAACGTATGGGACAAACACTTGTTTGCGGAAGAATCGATACATACTGTCAATTCTAGCATCAAACAATGCATTTACAAAGAATGTGTTTCCAGAAATAGAAAATGCATCCCAATCTGCTTTCAAATTATAATAATTGGCTTCCAATCTGAATGTATCTGTAAAACGCACACCAACCATACCCTCGAACGAATATGTGTTTTTACCGGAAATACTGACTGTATCATCTGCACCAGATTGCCACATAGAAAAGTTATAACCACCACCAACATAAAAACGTCTTTCGCGTGCAAACGCTTGGGAATCATTTTTACCATTTTGTTGTTCTGAATAACTATTTACTTGTTCTGAAATATACGGCATAGCAGCATTAGCCGTAAATGGTAAAAAACAAAATAAATATGGTACAAATTTAAAATTCATTTTCGATTCCTGTTTAAAAATTCATTCTGATAGAAAGCATTAAATCGCTAAGGCTTTGTACACCACCATTGCTGGTATTCCATCCAAAACCATTTCCGATAAACATCTGATATTGGTATGCCAAATCTATACCAACTAAATCATTAACCATAACATTTAATCCCAGTATTGCGCGTGGTGCGACAAAGTCACCGTTTGCGCCATTTAAACCTTCAAAGTTATAATTTCCAATACCCGCACCCAATCCCATAAACGGAACCAGAGTTCTGCGTCTTATTACATCACCAGTCCTGACATAACGTCTGGCAAAATCAAAATACAAATTTCCGCCAAAATTTCTTGTGGTTGCCAGTGCATCTTGGTTTTGCGAGAATTTGAAAGTCTGGGTTTGAAAATCCAATTCCGTTCTGACATATGATGACAAGTTCCAACCCAATCCCATCTGGGCATCCCAACCGCCTGATAATTCAGTTGATGTATTACCCAAACTTGCTTTATCGGATGCAAATCCCAAATTAACACCACCACCCAAACGAACATACATTGTTGTTGGAATAAATATACCCAATCCACCTTCTGGTATCTCTGTCTTGGTTTGATAAACCTCTAATCCCAGTTGACCTGGTGCTTCGTCCTGTTGAACCTTTACATTTGTTTTTGCTGTGAACACGTCGACACCATCAGAAACTTCCCTGCGGAAACGTGCATCATCATAGCTAGCAATTGCACCGTTAAATACAACAAAAGCAGAACAAAACAAACCAAGTATTGATATTTTTTTCATAAAACTTTTCACCTAAGTCTAATTACTATGAATTTTACCATAAAATCAAACTTGATTCCAGCGTGATTTGCGCGTATTATTAATAACATGAAGAAAAATAATACAGATAAAAAAATAGCATTATTCGCAGGTGCATTGGACTTGCCTTTTTTTACACGCGATGCTCTGCGTAAAAACGGATGGGACGTTTATGTTATTGGTCTGCGTGGATTTTATGACCCTCGGTTAAAGCCTGATTTGATAATTCGCTTGGGTGGTGGTGGTACTGCTGCGCGCGAATGTAAAAAACGGGGAATTAAAAAACTGACATTTGTTGGTGCAATTGGGCATCCGAATTTGTCTGATATTTGGCCAGATTTTTGGTCAATATCTGCATTGTTAAGTATTATGAAAAATCAAAAAGGATATGATTCTATGGCTGTTGCATTAACCAAGGCATTGGGTAAAAAAGGATTCGAAGTCGTCGCTGCCCAGGATTTGGCACCAGAACTGACTTTTGAAAAATCTGGTGTTCAAACAAAAACAAAACCATCGGCTCGCGACAAAAAAGATATTGAACGCGCAGTGGCGGTTTCACATACAATAGGCACAGAAGATATTGGTGCATCTGTTGTTGTTGATAAACAGGTCATTGCAGTCGAAGCAGCCGAAGGCACACATCGTATGTTGGAACGTGTTATTGCATTTCGCGGAAGTCGTAAAAAACAAACGATAAGCGGAGTTTTTGCAAAAATGACAAAACCTGGCCAGGATTTGCGAATTGATATTCCTGCAATTGGAATTGATACAGTAAAATCTGTTGCTGCGGCAAAACTGCGTGGAATTGTTGTAAACACAAAAACATGTTTTGTTGTTAATAAACCAGAAGTTATAAAACTGGCAAACAAACTTGGGATATTTATCGTTTCAGTGGATTAAAAAATGAATAATAAAATTATCGCAAAATCTTTTCTTATATGGCTGGGAATAATTCCACTGGCTTTTATAAATGGTGGTCTGCGTGAATTTGTTTTAATTCCAAATTTTGGAAAAATCGGATTGCCAATCAGCGCAGTTATTCTGGGCACAATGATATTTTTGATGTCGTATATTTTTATTCCAAAATTGGGTAAGGCATCAAAGGAAACATTTGTAAAAATGGGTATTTATTGGGCAACCGCAACCGTATTTTTTGAAATATTAATTGGTATCCTGGGACATAAAACTGCATATGAAATATTTTCCCAGTATAACATAATAACTGGAAATTTATGGACATTTGTAATTCTGTTTATTGCGATTATTCCAATAACGATTGCTAAGAAAAAAAAATTATTAAAATAAAAACCGCCAATTTGGCGATTTTTTTATTCTTTTACAATATCAATTACTTTTACTTTGAACACGACATCTTTACCCGCCAAATTTGGATAATACTGTTTTGGGAATGTTACGTTTACATTGCGTTCTTCGCCTTTTTTGGCACCAATTAATTGATCTTCGAAACCTGGCACAAAAGTCCCGCTACCTAATTTTAATGGAAATGATTTTGCTGTTCCACCTTCGAATTGTTCACCATTCAAAAAACCTGCAAAATCAATTACAACAGTATCACCTTTTTTTGCAGAATCCGAAGCATCGCATGCACCAACAAATAAACTTCCAATAACAGCAAAAACAGACATGAATTTTTTCATTTTTTATCCTTTTATTTTTAAATTAAGATTATTTTCTGTACACGCAACGGAAACCGTATTCGCGCATGGTTACACCATCAGCTTCTATACGGTAATCAAAATATGGTGTTGGGCGCATAGAATCAAACGAAGGTTTATCATAAACCATAACAATACTATCTGCATTTCTGCCACAAACACGTTTCATTTCAAAATCAGCTACCTTGGATAAAATTGTTCTAGCATCACCATCAACGTCCATTCCATCAGCATTTTGAACCAGTCTTAAACGCATTTCGCGCATATCGCTGTTGCCCAGCAAGATTTGAATTCGAACCATTGTTCCTTTGTATTCTTGCCATCTGGTTTCCATTCTGGCGGTATTCCATTTATTTTGATTTTTTTCTTTATCTGCATCTGTCTTGGGCTTGGACGAGTCTATGTTTGCGTATTGATTATCAGACTGCATAAACTGACTTGTTCTTTCGTTATACAGTGGTGCATCTGAACCACCCTGGGCAAAATCAGCCTCGTTATACGGGGCATCTCTTGTTGTTTCTGTGCAAGCGGCAAAAGCCAAAGGCAATAAACAAATAGCAAAAAATTTCTTCATATTCCCAACCTCTTACGTAAATTCTATCAAATAAAGCATTTTGATTCAAGCGGCGATTTATGATAGAATTTATATAAATGTCAAATGTCGTTCTGGAATCTTTATTAAAACCACTCGAAGAATTTTATAAACCTTCGTTCGTGGAAGAAATCGCAATAAACCATGCTGGCGAAGTTTGGATGCGATTGCATGGTGCGCATGTTCCGTGGGTGGCATATAAATCAGAAAAGCTTTCAAAAGAATACTTACTGGATTTAATTCACACAGTTGCAAATATTTATGAACGGCCTTTTGATCCAATTCGCGGCATGCCTGTTGTTTATGCAACACTGCCTGGAAATCACAGATTTACAGCAATTGCTGGTCCAAACGTTCAATATGATGATCGTGATATAACTGGTGGTATTGCCATGAATATTCGTGGTGGTGGTGTTGGCGATGTTCCATTCGAAAATTATCATTTAAAAGAAGGATCCCCGCTGTTAAAAATAAAACCGCGCAGCAAAAAAAGACCTGATGATCCATACGAAAGATTGATGCAGGCAATAAACGAAGGTGGACCAATATTAATCAGTGGTGCAACATCAACCGGAAAAACAACTTTTTTGAATCACATGCTGACATTGATTGACCAAAACAGCCGTGTGATAACTGTCGAAGATGCACGTGAAATAGCTGTACCCCAGAAAAATCGTGTTCATTTTGTTTTGTCGCGCACTGAACAAACAAACGACTTCAACTATGCCAGACTGTTGGATTTGGTTGTTCGTATGACACCTGATGTTATTATTGGTGGTGAAATTTCTACTGACAACGCATCGGTTCTGTGGGAAATGATGGGAACTGGCCACGACCATTTTTATACAACAATTCATGCAGAAAGTGCTGAAGCCGCATTTGCTGCATTCGCTGACAGAATTCTGCATACACAACCAGCATATAACCGCGAAGAGTTGATAACAGAGATGAAACAGAAAATGCACGTAGTTCAATTATCCCGCGAAGGCGGTCTGCGCGCAGTTACCCAAGTTGTATAATTTTATTAAAATCCGTATTTTATATGCTATGCTGTTGGCATGCAAAAGTTCCGTCGTGCTGTTTTCTGTTATTATGTTTTGCAATTTGATTCCAGATTGCATAAATGGCTGATGCTGATTATCGGTTCAATCCGCCAGGATGGTTTTTTGGCAATTGATGATTCAGATCGCAAAAGAATTGCCAAATGGGTTGCTGATTTATTTACTCAGAAAATGGACTTTGATACCATTTTGCATATTTTGACTGGGGATAAATTCTTTGATCAAAACAAAGATGATGTTACAAAACTTCAAAAAGAAACTGGTCGCAAAATTACAGAATTATGGGATACAGATCCAATATTTGCAAAATACCCACATCTGCGTGGATTGGCCAGAAACAAAGAATTTGAAGAAGTAATTTGGCCAGCAATAAAAAAAAGTATGGCTGAAAAACAAAAATAAAATCACATAAAATTTTGTGGATTAACATCAATTTTTACACGAACATTGTTCGGTTGTTTTACCCGCTCTAACCATTGTTTCACAACAGGTTGTAAATTTGCGCGTTCGTCGCCTGCAACCAAAAATCGCATACGATACCAATTTCGTATTTGATACAGCTGGGCAGCAATTGGTCCCATAATTTTTCCACCTTTTAATTCCGGTGCATTTGCAATCAAATCACTGCAATATTTTTTTAAAATATTTTCTTTTTGTGCTTCGACAACAACTGCTATTAATTGACCATACGGCGGCATTTTTGCAATACTGCGCGATTCCATATCCTGGGCCATAAATGCATCACGATCGGCTGCACAAATTGATTTTATTACTGGGTGTTCTGGTTGAAACGTTTGCAATAAAACACGTCCCGGCTTATCACCACGACCAGCGCGACCAGCAACCTGGAATAACTGTTGAAATGTGTGTTCGCCAGCACGAAAGTCAGCACCAAACAAACCCATATCACTATCCACTACACCAACCAAGGTCAGATTTGGGAAATGATGACCTTTGGCCAAAATCTGTGTTCCAATTACGATATCAATTTCACCAGATTCCATTTTAGAAACTAAACGTTCCAATGCCTGACGCGACATCATAGTATCGCTTGATACCAATGCAGTTTTTGCATTTGGAAATTTTGCATTTATTTCTTCCTGGACTTTTTCCAAACCCACACCAAATGTTGAAACTTCACCACCACATTGTGGACACACATCGGACATATTTTCAGTTCGACCACAAATATGACACAGCAACTTTCCAATTTTTTTATGATACGTCATACCAACTGAACAGTCTGGACATTGGGCTGTCCATCCACATTTCTTGCAATGAACAATCGGTGCAAAGCCACGCCGATTTATAAACAACATAATTTGTTGACCATCATCCAGAGTTTCTTTTATCGCATTAATCAAAGATGGTGATAAATTTCCAGAATGATTAATTTGCCCAACAGAATATTTTTCTGGTTTTTCCGCGCGCATATCGATTGTTTCAATTGTTGGCATTTGCGCCCCACCAAATCTTGATTTTAATCGCAGTTCTTTATATTTTCCTGATTTTACATTTTTAATTGTTTCTGCACTGGGTGTTGCAGACGCCAGAATAATTGGAAATCCAGAAATTTTAGCACGTAAAATTGCCATATCGCGTGCATGATAATTTCCCATATCAACCTGTTTATATGAACCGTCATGTTCTTCATCAACAACAATCAATCCCAGATTCTGCCATGGTAAAAACAAAGCACTGCGGGTTCCAACAACCATTCTTATTTTACCATTTGCAACACCACGCCAAATTTCACGACGATTTGCAGCGGTCAGATTGCTGTGCCACACAACAGGCTTTTCACCAAATCTGCTTTCAAATCTTGACATAAATTGGGCAGTCAGCGCAATTTCTGGCATCATCAATAAAACAGATTTTCCTTGTTCATACGCGCGCCATGCAGAATCAAAATAAACCTGGGTCTTTCCGCTGCCTGTTATACCATCTAATAAAAAAACCGAAAATCCATTATTAATATTTTTTGCAATTTCGTCTGCTGTATATTTTTGTTCTTGGTTCAAAACAACATTACCGGTATTAGAATAATCGTGAATAAAATTATTATTTGTATTTTTTATTCTGTAATCAGTTTCTTTCAAAGTCCCGTTTTTTATCATTGAATTTATAACAGCAGAACTGACCCTTGCGATGTTTTTTACGTCATTCACACTCATTGGTTGGTTATCATTACTGGAATATGCATCTGCAACAGCCTGACGATTTTCTGTTTGGCGAACTTTTTTATCATCATTAAATGAATACAACTTTTCCAATTTTGGTGGGACAAAAGCATCCGGAACATTTACAATTAAACGTAATACATTTCCCATTGGCATCATTGTCCATTCGGACATTTTTTTAATCCATTCCAAATCAGATTTTGACATCCCGGGAAAATCAAAGACAGCAACAACATTTTTTATTTTTGATTCCGACAACCCACTGTCGCCACGTCCAATTATCACACCAACATAGGGTTTGTTCATAACGGACACATGAACATAATCACCAATATTTGCAGGTGATTTCAAACGATAGTCATACCCAACGTTCACAACGTTTGGAATTAAAACTTTTACAATATCATCTGATTTAAACATGATTAACAACGTACCTTCTTTTTTGTATTTTTTCAATCAACAAAAATTTATTGACAAATATTAATAATTTGTATATTTTAAAAAAACACTTTTAAATAAAACCAATAAAAAGAGTAAAATATGTCAAATAAAAAAGTTCATCCATATCCTGTTAAAACCGAGATAAAAAATTCTACAAACGAAATCTATATAAAACCACTTGATAAAGACACCAAACCAATGGTTGTTGACCCAAAAACAATAGATCGTCTAACAGGTCAAATAATTATACCTGGGTTTAGTCATCAAAGATAATTTTTATTCACTTAAAATAATTTCAACATCCGTATCTGTCGGTATGTGTGAAATTTCAAAATCCGCAGCGTACTGGCCACGAAACCATGTACGCTGTCTTTTTGCATATTGATTTGTACGTGTAATCCAATTTTCGATTGCGGTTTTTTCATCAATTTCATTACGCAGGAATTTGCATAACTCGCCTGCGCCGATTGCACGACTTTCATCCCATCCTGTTTTTATAACTTCGCGCGCTTCATCAATTGCACCACCGGATAACATTTTTGGAATTCTGTCTGCAATTCGTTTTAATAAAATTTCCCTGTGTGGGTTTATCAAAATTTTGAAAGGCTTTGGATTTATTGCACCACGACGCGGCAAAGCCTGCCATTCGGACAACGGTCGTCCAGTTTCCAGAAAAACCTCTAATGCCCTTGCTGTACGCTGGGGGTCTGTTGCGGTAAAATCTTCGGGTAATAATTTTTTAACAGCATCTGGGGCAACTTCGACCATTTGTCTGGCACGCGCCCTGTTTTGTTCAGACACATTTGGAATCGGCGATATTCCATTTAACAATACACCGATGTAATAACCACTGCCGCCGACAAAGATTGGTGTCTTGCCGGATTTTATCGCATCATCGTATTCGCGGCGTGCCATTTCCAAATAATCAGCAACTGTGATTTGTTCGGTTAATGGAAGAATTGAAAACAAACGGTATGGCACACCGTCAATAATTGTTTCTTTTGGATTTTTTTCAGCAAGCGGACTGGCACTGATATTTTCAATACCGCCATAGATTTGAACACTGTCACAATTGATAACAACCCCATTAACGCGCCGCGCCAGGTTATGTGCAAAATCAGATTTACCCGACGCTGTCGGGCCTGCAATTATATATGAATTGTGTGACATCGATTTTATTATAAACCCATATTTTTTAATTTTCAACCAGCAACGTTATTTATGTATTGATTTTTTTTGTAATTTATGATATAATCATGTTCAAACAGACCGCGGATTCCCGCGGTTTTTTCTTTATAACAAAAGGTAAAAATTATGAGCCGACAAATACAAATACGTCGTGGCACGACGACTGAACATGCCAGCTTTACCGGTGCAATCGGCGAAGTAACAATGGACACCGATAAAAAAACCATATTCGTTCACGATGGGGAAACGGTTGGTGGAATTCAATTGGCGCGTGCAGATGAAATACCAACACAAACGACAATTCCAGAAACTTATGATTTTGTTATTGAATCTGGGGGAACAAATGCTTCGTGGTACAGAAAATATAAAAGCGGTTGGATAGAACAAGGCGGTTATATCAACAATCTTACAACATCTGTTGTGAATGTTTATTTTTCAAAAGAAATGGCAAGTGCAGATTTCACAATAACCCTAAGTGGTTATATCAACAACACCAGTGGAGCGATAGTATATCTTCGTTCAGCCGGAACAACAACCAGGATTGATTTGAAAGCAAACACAGGAACGGTTGACCGTGCATATTGGAAAGTCGAAGGTTGGGCCTTATAAAAAAGCGGTTAAAAACCGCTTTTTTTTATTTTTTCTTAAATATATAAAAATCTGCAAAACTTTTATCTGGATTATTTCCTGTACCTTCTTCATCTGGATATCGATTTGGAATAAATTCTATTAATTCCCAATCTTTTGCATTATTTAATACCCAGTCAGTAAACTTACGCGGCTTTACATGTTTAACCCATTGTTTTCTATCAGTATTACTTGAATAAACTATAACAAACTTATCTGATGCTTTAAACAAACTTTTCATATAACTTTCAAAAACATCATCTTCAACCAAATGATATATAACATCCAAAGACAATGTCAAATCAGCCTTTTGACTTTTGTATTCATTCATCAATAAAAACTTTTTAGTCTTATCATTAGAAAATTTTTTCTTACATAAATTTATAGAGTTTTTTGAAACGTCGAAACCCAAGAACTTAGGATATTCAGCCAGAGCCAATTGGGCACCATCACCACTGCCAAATTCAATAACTGATTTTATATCATTTGACTTTACAAAATCATTTATAATCTCTGCTTTGAATTCGGCTAATTTACCATAACTACCAGCACCACTGTTTTTTCCAGATTCATACCTGTTAATCCAATAGTTTTTAGAATCAAATTCATTACATCCTATTTTTTTTGCAATTTCCGGATATTCTTTTATTACATTTTCAATTGCAATATTATTCGGATTTGTATCACCGCTGTTCACGGTTTGCCATAAACCAACTGATTGAACATCCTTAATAGTCCTGGCACGCATATCATAACCAAATCTGGTTACTGATATTTTTACATTATTTTTCACAGCCATTGCCCAAAACCAAACGTCGTCTTGGTGTTTACACAAAGAAGTAAATTTATCTGTTAAAAATGTTTCCGATGGTAATGATTTTGGTGGATATAAAACACCACCAGCTCCACAAAAGAAGTTTTTGTAACCGCGCTTAAAAAATGGTCCAAATAAGCCACGCTTTTCAGATAACTCCCATTCCTTATATGGTTGAATAATACCATTTTTTATATTTATATAGCGAACTCTGTTTATACAAATATCTCTTGGATGTTTTTTATATGTTTTTATAAGATTTTTAACTAAATCTTCTGGATAATCTATATCATCATCAACAGTTATAATTATATCATCTGGAAAATCTCTTAAAGCATATATCAGCTTTTTATACGACCTAATATTTTCATTTACCCAAACAATATCAAAAGAAGCGTCACTTTTCAAATCTATTATAGAGCTAGGAAGGTTTTTATCTTTAAATTCATCCTTTGATAAATATAAAACCACCTTGTCTGGTTTCATACTTTGAGACAACAAAGATTTTATAACACGCGGAACTACATCTATACGAGCAGGAAAAGAAGTTAGAGATACAATAATTCTATTTTTTTTCATATTTTTCCTTTATATTTATATATTTATAAAACTACCCATTGAATTTATCTTTTTTTATTTTTTTTATAATAAATATTGTTAATCCAAATAAAGAAACTCTAACTTTATTTTCAAAAACATATTTTTTTATTTTTATAAATGGAATTTTACCGAATAAATTTATTTTCCAAGATAAAACCTCATCTTTAAACTCTTCATTATGCTTATATAAACCATCTGCATCATTTGATTCTAAATATGGATAAATATATTTAAACCTTTTTCTGATTGCATCTTTGTATTTATATTTATTATAAAAATCAATTGTTGCATTTACCAACAACATTTTTGTTTCACGTTTTGTATTTCTATAAAATGCATTTGTTGAAATAAATTCAAAAAAACTTATTAAAAGACTATTATAATCAGATTCTTGCAAATTTTGTTTATTTACAAAATCTATTATTAATTCCATTGCCTGTATTTTTGATTTTATTTTCTTTTCAGATAATATAACACTGCTTAAAGAATCATGAACACGGATATAATGATAATAAGTATCTGGGACAACTTCTATCCTGTTTGCAAGGCAAGCGCATTTTATACAAAAAACTGTATCTTGACTGGTTATAACACCAACTGGGTTATATATTTTATTTTCTTTTATAAATGATGATTTATAAATTGAATGCCACAAAGTATAGTTAAACCAATATTTTGATTGTCTTAATCTTTCCATTAAATAATCATATTTTCTTTCTTCGTTATTAAACATAACACCTATGATATTTCCTGAAATTATATCAGCATCAGAATCTTTGGTCCTGGTGTACAGTTTTTCATAAAAATCCAAATCCACGTAATCATCAGGATCTATAAAACCAATATATTCACCAGTCGACAAATCAATACCTGTATTTCTGGCAACAGAAACACCCTGGTTTTCAAATAATTCTATGACTTTTATACGATTATCGCGCGATGCATAGTCTCTTACAATCGACAATGTATTATCAGTCGATTTATCATCGACAACTATGATTTCTATTTCTTTTAATGTTTGATTTATTACCGAATCCAGACATCTGGCGATATATTTTTCAACATTATATGTTGGTATAACTATTGAAACTTTCATCTTGCAACCTTGTATTATTTAACTTTTTTTAGCATATTTTTTTAACACATGCCAGTTATATTGAATATTTCTTTATTCTTTTTTATCCAATCTTGGAAAAATAAATATTGGAATTTTCAATAATCTGACGATATTAAACCTGCTTGTTCTCTTGATACCCAAAACATAATACAATTTCCGAACACGTTTCATAATAGGATACTTTTGAAACATTATTTCCATCAGTTCACTATAAACTTGGTCTGCTTTTTTCTGTCTGGATTCATCGACATTTTTTATACGAAAGTAAAACAATAATTCTGGAACACGATAAATTCTTTTTCTGTCTTTTACAAAATTCATCCAAAAAGCATAATCTTCTATGCCACGTTTAAAATCCAAATCATATCCGCCATATTTTTCCCAATCCGATTTTCGAAACATAGACGTATTAACAATCTTATTTCCCAAACACATGTTTATAAAGCTGGGTTTTTGTCTGTCATCAAATTCGTTTTTCAGTCCAAATTTTGCAGATGATGGGGCAACAACACCATATTTTGAACCAACAATTTTATTATACAAAGTTTCAACACACTTTTGGGTCATTCTATCATCGGCATCAAGTGGTAAAATATATTCACCAACAGCCATTTTTATACCCCTGTTTTTTGTAAAAACTGTACCCTGATTTTCCTGGGACAAAACTGTTATTCTGGAATCTTTTGCGGCATATTTTTTTGCTATGTTCAAAGTATCATCAGAACTGCCATCATTTATGATTATCAATTCCCAATCTTTGAATGTTTGTTCCAATACACTGTTTATGGCAAGATCTATGTACTTACCATCATTGAATGCTGGCATAATTATTGATACTTTTGGCATAAATAAATCCAATTGTTATTGTGATTATTTTTCAAACTCAGATTTTTCAGGCAAGAAATTTCTCAGAAATTCCATATTGTCAATATCATCCTGTTTTGTGTTTACCTGTGTATCGTTAATACAGAAAAGCGGTGGTCTGAATTTATTTAACCATCTTTTTTTAGCATTAGTTGTATATGCCGGGCTGTCGCGGAATCCAGAATAAAACAAATCGATTACTTTATATAAATGATAAAACATTCTTTTCTTTGTACGAACACGACGCGTTACAGCATTACCAAAAACAATATCATACAGTGTAAAAAACCATCTTTGAATATCAAATTTGTTTCTGAATTTTCTGCGTATTGTTTTTTGTATATAAACATCAACCAGTGGATTTTGTAATACTTCTTTTATTCTGGATTTTCTGTACGGTTCGATATTGTGGCATGGTACTAATCTGTATTTTTTGACACCAAATAACAGCTCTATAACCCTGGCGGAGTTATAAATAATACTGCGATATTCAGAACCAGCATTTATAAAACTTTCTGAATACGATTTTATTTTTCTATCTTTGTTATACCAAACAATAGTTCTTCCACAATCGTCAAAGAAATACGAAGGAGATAAATTACGCCCAAAAAAAGTATCATCGTTTGCATGCAGAAAATATTCTGACAACCCAGGAATATTTGTAATACCACATTCTATTGCTGTCGAATTAAAAGTCGGCAAAGCGTCCACAGGCATAATTTCACTATGATCAACGATTGTAATCTTTGGGTTTTTTGTATCCAGCCAGCTCGGAATCTGACCAAACCCAGTAACTATATAAATATGATTTATCCAGGGTGCAAACTTGGCAACACTGCGCAGCGAATATTTTAATTCATCGTTTTCACGCCATCTGGCTTCGACTGTACCCTCTTCTGCCAGTTTAACCTTACCAGACTCGACAGCTTGCCATTTGTCTTTTTCGCGACGCCAATTTTTATCATTACCATCCAGCCACAAATAAACCAAATCTATTTTTCTTTCCACTGCTATACTCCTTGTGGGATGTAACATGCTAACATGTACAAATCGGTATTTCCAATAATATTTTATTTAAAAAAATCATTTTGTTTTATATTTTTATAATGCTAAAATGGCGTCTAATAAAAATAAAAAGGAAGAAAAATATGTCAAAAATAAAAGTAGCCATAAATGGTTTTGGTAGAATTGGTCGTCTGGTTTTGCGTGCAGCATTGGAATCCGGTCGTGATGATTTAGAGTTTGTAGCATTAAACGATCTAGCACCTGTTGAAGAAAACGCACATTTGTTGGAATATGACTCGGTTCATGGGAAACTACCAATGGATGTAAAATTCGAAGATGGTTATATTATTGTTGGTGACCACAAAATTAAATGTTTATCTGAAAAAGATCCTTCTAAATTACCTTGGGGTGAAATGGGGGTTGATATTGTTATGGAATGCACTGGGGTATTCAGTGCTGCTGACAAAGCCAAGGTTCATCTGGACTGTGGCGCAAAACGTGTTTTAGTATCCGCACCAAGTGATGGTGCAGATAAAACAATTGTTTTTGGTGTAAACGATAATACATTAACACCAGAAGACAAGATTGTATCAAACGCATCATGCACAACAAATTGCCTGGCCCCGGTTTTAAAAGTATTGGACGAACAGTTTGGCGTAGTTGATGGTTGGATGACAACTGTTCATTCCTATACTGGCGATCAAGTGTTGTTGGACAGAAACCACAAAGATTTCAGACGTGCACGTGCTGCAGCTTTATCTATGATTCCAACCAGCACTGGTGCTGCCAAGGCAATTGGATTGGTATTGCCTAAACTTGCTGGAAAATTGGACGGTATTTCAATTCGCGTACCAACACCAGATGTATCTGTTATTGAATTGGTCGTAAATTTGAACCAAGAAGTAACAGCCGACAAAGTTAATTCTGCTATAAAATCCGAAGTATCGAATATCTTGGGATACAATGAAAAACCGTTGGTATCTGTTGATTTTATACACGACACCCACAGTTCTATTTTTGATGGAACCCTGACCAAGGTTATTGGTGGTAAACTGTTACATGTAACATCTTGGTATGATAATGAATGGGGATTTTCGAACCGCATGTGCGACACAGCCGTTGCGATTGGAAATTTAATGTAATAAATAAAACCATTAAAAGTCCGCCTATTGGCGGATTTTTTTATAGTTACGAAAAAACCGCTTGCATTTATGAAACACAGAGTATAAAATGCGGGAGCTCTGGGGTTGTAGCTCAGTTGGTTAGAGCGTCTGCCTGTCACGCAGAAGGTCGCGGGTTCGAGCCCCGTCAATCCCGCCAGAGACATTGGCCCCATCGTCTAGAGGCCCAGGACACCGCCCTTTCAAGGCGAGAACACCGGTTCGAATCCGGTTGGGGCTGCCAAAGATAATTCACCGTCCGTTTGGGCGGTGTTTTTATTGAAAATCTGCCGTGTTAGCGCGGTTCGAAATTTATCGGTGGCTATTACTGACTCGGGCACATCGTCCAACGCAGATTCCAATTCTTTCTTTTTATCGGTCGCCGTTTTAATTTGTGTTTTATATATTTCCAACATACCCACATCGCCATCAAGCACACTGTCCGCTATCAGTTTAGCGAATGACGCGATATGCCCATCACATTCAGATATTTGCTCTTTTAATCTTGCGCGGGTCTGCGCATCGGTTTCACCCTTTACCTTGCCCGCTCGATGCGCATATTCCCGATGCCCATGGGACAAATCGCGCAGCCCGCCACAGACGAATATCCGCCAAAGTTTTGACGCCGACGGCATCCAGAACCTCGATAAATTGGTCTGCTTTTTTGCCTGAAAATCCGATTGTATACATTGTTGCCATACCTTACTTTAAGCCCACAATATAATCATAGAAATAAACATTATTAGAAAATATATAGGCAACGATACAACAGGTATCCAGATTATTTTCCATTTATATTTTTTGAATAATTTGAAAGCAAATAACATGCCCATTAGGAAAAACAAAATTGCTAATATTACATCAGTCCAAACTGTACATATATGTTTGTAATGACATAAAGAGTACCAAATTCCATCCCATTTTGCAATTTTCATAATTGAATAAAAATCGCTAAGAAAAAAGAAGAATAAAGCAAACCATAATACAGCAAATACCTCTAAAATAATATCGTTCTTTTTTTTCATTTTATTATCTATATCTTGTTATTATTTAATATGTTACATAAAGAATCAAATCTTTTCCATTATTTTTAAACCAATCCGCAAATCCATCCATCCCAGAGGTTAGATCAATACAACCTTGTGAACCAGGCTCTTTGCCACCGTGAATACTAAAACCACTGCGACCCAAAGTATTCTTTTCCGAAGCGGGTTCCAGCCATCCCCTGTGATTTCCCCAACTATCTTGACCACCAGGCCAAGATGTATACCTTTTTATTGGTCCATAATCACTTCTGGACTGAAAATCTTTCTTTCGTGCGACATAAGCACCTTTGGGTAACGGACCAGTTGATTTTTTATCCTGATATTCAGGACTTTGAAAACCTTCTTTACCAGAAACAGCACCCCATTCGGCGACTTTCTCGCTGTCTTCATAGACAGTCAAGGATTTTCCGTCAAATACAGCATACTGACCGTCCTTATGGTTTATTGGGCCATTAAAGGTAAAACCATTATAGTTGAACTTTTCTGCGGGTTGTTTTGTTTGGTTTTCTAATTCATGATTCAGTTTTGCTTCGGTATGATGGCCCGGTTTTACGGAACCGCGTTCTTTCAGATTATGCTCGCGCTGAAACTTGTTAATTCCATCAAATAAATTCTGGTTTGGATATTCGTTTAAATTATTTTCACTTTCGCCTGCGCGGGTATCTGGCTCATAAAAACCTAGTTCATGTAATGATTCTTTTAACCATTTAACATCATCTGGTTTAGAATTTCTGTTTGGACCAACTTCATCGCCCAGATTAGATTCGTGAACTTCCGCATTATCAATATCATCGACGCTTGGCTCACTACATTTACAATTCTTATGAAACGGTGGTCCATCCACAACTTCGCCGTCAACAACAAGCGCAATGCAGGCACCACAGTCCCCGCCACAGTCTATTTCGCTGTATGTATGTTGTGACCTGTTGGTATTCTTATCATTTTTTACATCTGGTGGATTTTTGTGGATATCAAGAACTAGCTCACCTTTGGCGTTCCAAATTGCACCTGCCCAATCTGCTTTAGACATTATTATTTCCTTTGGTAATAAAAAAAACGGCATAATGCCGCCTTTGTTTTTGATGAAAGAGTTATATCACAAAATCGATAGAAAATCAATATCAAACATAATGGTTATAATCCGGATACGGATATAGATTCGTGGGGGATATAGGGTTCGGGCGACGGGGGCGATTTCGGCTTATATAACGCAAAGTCAGCGTCGGTCAGTATTTCTACGATACCCAAGACTTCTTGGATAATAAGGTTCGCATTGTTTTGTATCGCGTCTGCCAAAAATTAAAACCACAGTTTGGTGGTTTTTTGTTTGCAATGTGATATTTTTGTTTTACAATCAAAATATGAAAAAGATACTTACTTTATTTATTTTTATTTCTTTGATTGGAACATTGACCGGATGTGGGGTTAAAAGTGCCCTGGAAAAACCGGATGCAAATTATCCAAGAAATTATCCGGTTTATTAAAGGATATAAGATGGCAGTGTTATTAAATACAGAATATTTATTAAAGGCTTCTTATATTATTCCAAAAAATCCGACTCATCCTGAATTTCGTTGCATAAACATTTTTGATTCAAATGGTAAACGTTTTTATGCAGCATCTGACAACAGCATGTTGATTGAATTCAATGAAGCTATTGTTGGTGAACAAATGCCAGTAAAAAATATAATGATACAAAAACCAAATCTAACAAGACTTGGTACTGCAAAAGATAAATATACATCTTTGGTATCAAATTACGACAACTTGTATCAGAAATTCTTTTCTGTGGAAACAAACAGTCTTATACCCATAGTTTTGGAAAATGATAATAAAAAAATTGAAACAAACATTTTAAAGGGAACTTTTCCGAGCTATTTAAATACATTAACGAAAATCCAAAACCAAGGTGATTTTACTTCTAATATATATGCTTATGAAAGTATGATGGACAAAAAACAATTAGAGATTATTGAAAATCGTTTAAAAATAAAAAGAGAGGCTTTATTATTTAGTCTTACTAAAGATATTATTTATTGCATGTATAGAACAAATAATATGATTTTTTTGGCTGCTAACTTCAGATAAAAAACAATTTTATATTAAATGGTGGGCGTACAGAGACTCGAACTCTGATGGATTACTCCACTGGAACCTAAATCCAGCGCGTCTACCAATTTCGCCATACGCCCACGATTGTGAAACACTTTATGATAAAAATAACTTGATTTCCAGTAAAATTTAACTTAAAATCGCCAGAGCAATAATAAAGGTATATCAAAATGGCATCTAAAAAAGGTAGCAAAGAAGTTGTAAAGCTGGAAAACAAAGAAACCGGCTATTTCTACACAACCACAAAAAATACTAAATCTGAAAATACTCAGGGTAAAATGAAATTCCGTAAATACGATCCAAAATTGCGTAAACATGTTGTATTTACAGAAGCTAAAATGCCTAAGTAATTTAGAAAAATTCAAATAAAAAACCACCTTTTGGTGGTTTTTTATTTGAAATAATATTTAATACGAATTCTATTAATTTTTATTTTCCAAATTTTCCGTTACGCGGAAATCCAACTGGTATTGTACGTCCCTGGGTTGCACGTTTACCAACCCATGGCTGCCAATCGTCCATTTTTGTTGTACCACGACCATTTGTCCACCCAAATCCAGTATCAGAATCAAAGAACATCGCATCCAAAACATAAGTACGTTCAGCATTATATTTTTGCAATATTACACCTTTGCCGCGTGCCATTTCTGGAATTTCAGATGTATTAAATATTAAAATTTTGTCGTTTGATCCGGATATTGCAACATATTCACCATTAACATCAACACACAATGTTGCCGGATTTTTATCATCTACATTCATAACCTGTTTACCATTTTTGGTTTGTGACAGGCAGTTTTCACCTGAAATAATAAATCCATTTCCATGACGCGAAACCAATAAATACTTAGATTCTGAATTCAGAACAAACATACGCAAAATATTTTCATCAGCACCAATATCTGCCATCATACGAACCGATTCACCAAATCCGCGTGCAGACGGTAAATCATTTGCAGACAATGTGAACATTTTACCGGAACTGACGAATATATTTATTTTATCGGTGCTTTGGGCATGCAATGCTGTTTGTAATTCGTCACCTTCTTTGAATTTCAAATCCAACGAATTCAAATCCAGATGACCCTTGGCTGCACGAATCCAACCCATCGTTGATAAAATTATTGTCAGCGGTTCTTTTTCGATAAATTCATCTGCATTTACGACAATATCTTCTACTTCGTTATCCCATGCTGTGCGACGACGACCCAGTGTGGTCTTTTTATCATAAGTCTTTTTGATATCCGCAAACCAAGCCTTTAACTGATCATTCTGGGCATTTTCATCCGCCAACAAAGCCTGTAATTTTTTCTGTTCATCTCTTAATTCTTTGTCTTCGCGTCTTATTTCCATTTCTTCTAATTTACGCAAAGAACGCAGGCGAGTATTCAAAATTGCCTCTACCTGGATTTCATTTAAACTGAATTCTGCCATCAAAATAGACTTAGCATCATCTTCGTTTCTTATTATTTCAATTACACGATCCAGGTTCAAATATACAACTAACAAACCGCCCAAAATTTCCAATCTGCGTTCTATATTTTTCAGACGCCAATTAGTTCTGCGTTGTAAAACAACTTTCTGATGCGCAACGAATTCGTTCAAAACTTCGCCGATTTTCATAACACGTGGTGCACCAGCCGAGTCAATCACATTAAAATTCATATTAAAACGTGACTCTAAATCAGTCATAGCAAACAAATGCGCCATCATTTTATCAGCTGGAACATTGCGCGATTTTGGTGTTATTACTATACGAATATCTGTTGTTGATTCATCAACAATGTCATCAACCAAAGGCAGCTTTTTTGCGTCAATTAATTCAGCAATTTGTTCAACCAGTTTTGATTTTACAACACCGTATGGAATTTCTGTGATTACAACCTGCTCGGCCCCACGATCCAGTTTTTCAACTTCCCATTTCGCACGAATACGAAATGCCCCACGACCTGTTTCATAGTTTTTAACAATAGTATCAAAATCATCAATTAAAATACCACCTGTCGGAAAATCAGGCCCGACCATTTTTTTCATAATTTGGGCAGTAGTAGAATCTGGCTTATCAATTATTAAGTTCAAAGCATCACAAATTTCAGAAACATTGTGTGTCGGAATATTTGTAGCCATACCAACTGCAATTCCCATACCACCATTTGCCAACAAATTCGGAAAAGCACC
>JAFGMU010000008.1 GCA_016927395.1 Alphaproteobacteria bacterium | reverse complement strand
TCCAAAATGTTTATGGTCGCGCGATGTTGATATTAACCCTGGTGATCGCGCCAGCGAATGTGGTGGAATGATGAAACCTATTTCTGTAGAAGTTGCAAAGAATGGTTTTATCATAACCCACAAATGTGAAAAATGTGGCAAAACAAAACGCCAACACAGCGCACCAGACGATGATATAAATACTATTATAGAACTGTCTAAAAATCCTGATTTTATTTACGGCAAATAATTATAGCTTTGATTTTATATAATTTTGTATGATTTATATTATGCGAAAATTAATCGAAAGCCAATTTCAAAACCTATTTCTTTTCTCGCCTTTTATCATGGCTTTTGGCGCGGCGCTTTATTTTATTTTCCCGACCGAGCCAAATATTTCATATCCATTGATAATTGCCGCTTTGTCCATGGCGATAATTGTATTCAGAAAGCCAAATATAATTCTGACCGGGGCTTTATTGTTTATTTTTGGATTTTTTTATGCGGCTGGATTTACCAGACTGATTGATACCCCGCAATTGCTTCATAATCTGCGCGAAAAATCAATAACCGGAATTGTAACAAATATTGATTTTACAGATGAAAAAGCCAGAATATTTATAAAAACACCCGATGTGGTAAAGAAAAGAAACACTCTGGTACGCGTATCATTAGACCAGAATGAAAAAATTCCAAAAATTGGTGATAAAATAAGTGCAGTTGTAACACTATTCAAACCGTCCGGCGCGGATGCACCAAATTCATTTGATTATGCACGATGGGCATACTTTAATGGAATCACAGCCACCGGGTATATGAACAACTATACACAATTGCCGGGGCGCAGTGATGATTTTTCAAAAATAAATAATTTAAGAAATTACATTCATAACAAAACAAATTCAATGCTTTCCGATACTCTGGTTTTGGGATATAAAAATGCAGTTCCAGAACAAGATATGTTTTACTGGAAAGCCAGCGGGGTCGGTCACGTTTGGTCAATCAGTGGATTTCATATGACATTGGTTGGCGGTTGGTTGTTTGCTTTATTTTATTTAATATTCAGAATATTTTCTCCTATAACACGCAGAATACCTGCTCGTTATCCTGCAATTATATCTTCTTGGTTGGGATTATTGTTTTATTTATTTTTGTCTGGGATTGATGTTGCGACAATACGTGCATTTTTGATGACTACATTGTTATTCATTGCATTTATTTCAGGCAGAAAAGCGTTTTCATTACGCAATGTTTGCATCGCATTTATGGCAATATTTTTAATCAATCCACACTATATTATGCAACCCGGATTTCAATTGTCTTTTTCGGCCATATTCGGTCTGGTTTGGTTCTTTGGTGATAACAAATATCAAAATTTATCTTTTTTGAAAAAAATTTTAAGAGTGGTAAAAGCAGCTGCAATGACATCAATCATTGCCACAATTTTCACAGCGCCATTTGTTGCATCAAATTTTTATTCTATGCCAATTTATGGACTGATTGGAAACTTGGTTTTGTTGCCGGTATTTTCTTTTGTGATTATGCCTCTGGTTATTTTGGGAACAATTTTGGCAATATTTGGAATTATGACCCCGCTGGTTTGGTCTGGTGATATTTATAATTTTACTATTGGCTTTGCCAAAAAAATATCAGATTTACCTTATTCACAAATTCAAATTCCGCCGATTTCAAACATTGCTTTGTTTTTTATAATTTTAGGGTTTTTATGTTTAATGTTTATAATAAATTATAATAAAGTTCGTTATAATATTTTGTTGTTTTGTTTTTTTATAACAGTTGGAATTACAATTATTACAACAACCCCCAGACCAATATTTTATTCAACATCAGATCATGAATTAATTGGGTTTGTAAATAACAAAGAATTGGAATTTAATAAATCCGCTGCATCTAATCATTACTTTGCATTTGATTCATGGAAGCAGATGAATTTTGAAAAAATCGGAACAAAAAATAAAAGAAGAAAATGTGAAAAAGGTGTCTGTATTTTCAAAACACCAAATTGGACATTGGCATACACTCAAAAATATGTACCAACGGCCGCGAATGTTGTTGAATTTTGTCGCAACCCGAAAATTGATTTTATTTTATCGTACTTTGATATTGAATCAAAAAAGTGCAATCATAAAATCCTGCGCAACGGTTTTGTAATTTATAAATCTGGAAAAATTATTCACACACCAACGAACCGGTGGTGGAATATTCAGCATTGATGAAATATAATCCAGATGCTGGGGCGGTTGGACCGGCCGCACTTCGATTTTTTGCAATCAGAATTTTTTCAATATCCAAATCTTTGCCCAGTCCAATTTCAACCAATGTTCCGACAATATTTCGAACCTGGTGGTGCAGAAATGAACGCGCAGAAAAATCAATATAAATATACTGGCCGTTCTGTGTTTTGTGCGTTTTTATTTCAATTTTATCCAATGTTTTAATTGGACTTTTTGCCTGACATTCAGATGCACGAAAAGACGTAAAATCATGATTACCAATTAATTTTTCGGCCGCTATTTTCATTTTTTTCAAATCCAATTTTCGTGGTACCCACCAAACTTTATTTTTTTCCAATACTGCTGGTGCACGACGATTCAAAATAATATATCTGTAGTTTCTACGAATACATGAAAATCGGGAATGAAAATCATCTGATATAACTTCACAATCCAAAACACAAACTGGTTTATTGTTCAAATAAAAATTCAGTGCCTGCATTACAGTATTTGCATCTGTTTTCTTTGACAAATCAAAGTGTGCAACCATTGCCATTGCATGAACACCTGCGTCCGTACGACCCGCAGAATGTACAACAACATCTTCACCACTGAATTTAAAAACAGCATCCTGCAACAAAGATTGTACTGAAACACCACCTGGGTTTTCCTGCCAACCAACCAGTGTTGTCCCATCATATTCAAGAGTCAGCTTATATCGCGACATTATGAAATCCCAATGCCTTTATCCATAAATGCCCGTTTAAAAAATCCGCCCAAGACATAGGCTTTTTCCCAGCCGGGTGTACACGTAAAATTTCCAACTTTCCATCAGGGGTTATTTTTGTTTTTAATATTTTAACATCATTGTTCGTAATTTTAGTGCGACCACCAATGCTGCGTACTAAATTATGAATTTCGATTGGCGATTTATTCCAATCAATAACTGTATCTTCATTGGTAAATTTTCTGCAAAATGTCGGGGTTCCCATCTGCGGTTGACTTGGGTATTTTTCTGGATTTTTCAAATACTCGATTAACATTTCGGATGCAACATCGGATACTTTTTTTTCTAAAATTTCATTTGTATCATTTTCACCAATTTCAATTTTATTGGTCATAAATATATCACCGGCATCAACTTCGTCAATTACCTGCATCAAACAAACTGCTGTTTCAGTATCACCATTTATCAAAGCTGTCTGGATTGGCGAAGGCCCACGATATTTTGGCAACAAGCTGGGGTGAATATTTATAACAGGCGCTGAATTCAAAACATTATCACGCAGTATTACACCGTATGACGCAACAACAACAAAATCAGGTTTAAAATTATAATCTTTTGTACTGGTATAAACCGGTAAGCCAAGTGAATCTGCCCACTCATGTACTGGCGATTTTTTCAGTATCATCTTTCGACCAGCAGGCTTTGGTGCACGAGTAAATACAGCAATTATTTCATGCTGTGATGCAACTGCGTCAAAAACAGGAACAACCCAATCGTTTGTACCCATCAGAACCAGTTTCATTTTCTCCTCCGTACTTTGCGCATAACCATTTCGCGTTTAATAGGTGACAGATAATCTATGAATAAAATACCTTCCAAATGATCACATTCGTGTTGAACAATACGTGCCGGCGAACCGGACATTTTTGCACGCATACCCTGACCATTTTCGTCAAACCATTCAACTTCTACGGATTCGGGTCTGACCACATCTGAATAAACAGGCATATTATCAGGACCCAAAACAGATAAACAACCTTCTTCCATTTTGCATGTTTTTGGTGACCGGGATATTATTTTTGGGTTTATCATTTTGAACACTTCTTTTGTATCTGGATTCATCATGACCAAAAATCGCTGCAAAAAACCAACCTGGGGTGCAGCCAACCCAACCCCATTTTGTTCGTGCATAACCTTTACCATTTCATCCAAAATGGATAAAATTTCAGGTGTAATTTCCGGAACAGTTTCGCACTTTTCGCGCAAAACCAAGTCCCCACAAAGTTTCATTTCTAACTTATTCATTTGCAAAACCTGCTTTTATTTCTATAATGATTTTAACAAAGGAATTTCAAATGACAACTTATATTTTATTTCTGTTATTGGGGATAATTATCATTTTGCTCTTTATTTTATTAACAAAAAAACAAACAGTTGATTTATCAGGACTGCGCGAAGATAACGCACACTTGCGTGAAAGAATTTCCGAACGTCTGGGCGCACTGGCACAAAATGCAAATGATTTGAAAAATATCAGCGGAGATATTGCTAATTTCAAGAACATATTGATGGGGTCAAAACAGGCGCGCGGATCTTTTGGTGAAAGACAATTAGAAGATTTGGTCACAGATGTAATGCCACCAGAAACATACGCTTTTCAATCTGTTATGGAAAATGGTGTTCGTCCAGATTGTATAATAAGATTACCTTATCCGCCAGGTGATATGATTATTGACAGTAAATTTCCACTGGAAGGATTTACAAGATTTATGGAATCACACGATGATGGTGCCAGGAAAATGTTTGAACTGGATGTCAGAAAACATATCGATGCGATTTCTGAAAAATATATAATCCCAGGCAAAACTGCTGAAAGTGCAATGATGTTTATCGCATCTGAATCAATATTTGAAACACTACATCGTGAATTTCCAAATGTAATTGATTATGGTGCACATAAAAAAGTATTTATTGTATCCCCTGCGACACTTTGGGCAACCCTGAATACAATTCGTGCAGTATTATCCGATATAAAAATCAAACGAGTTGCTGCCCAAATAAAAAAGGAATTAGATATGTTGTTAACAGACTTGTCCAGATTGTCTGAACGCGCCAGCAAAGTTGAACAGCATTTCCAAATGGCAGAAAAAGATATAGAAGATCTGCAAGTATCTGTTAGAAAAATCACACCACGCGCAGAAAAACTGCGTGAAATGGATTTCGGAGAAGAATAAAATTATTTTTATATTCTGCAGCCGGTTTTTCTATCTATCCAAACCTGTTCATCGGCCAACATCATGATTGGTAAATCTGTTTTACTGTCTGAATAGCTACGTAATAATTTTGGAATAAATTTATTTTCTTTTGCCCATCTATCCATTGCGACGACTTTGTTTGCACCCCAAACAAATGATTTGAATTTCCAAGGATGTGACTTTTCGTATTCAGAAGCAATAACTGCATCAAATTTGATATCGCTGACAAGTTTTTTAATTAAATATTCTGGTCCAGCTGATATTAAAATAACCTTATTACCAGCAGAACGTTCAGCTGCAACGCGTTCTGCTGCCCAACCAAAACGATTCATCTTATGTTGTTTAATAAAACCTGGAACCAATTTTTTTATCATATCATTTGTTAAAAACATTCTTAATAATTCACGCCACCAAATACCACCTGGATTTATATATTTCATAGGTGATAAAAAAATCATCAAAGGCAGAAAAAACCAGGGACGCAAAGAATGCGAAAAACAATACTTTATAAATTGTGCATTTGAATCAAATGCCGATAAAGTACCATCAAAATCAAATACAACCAGATTTATTTTTTTTAACATATTATTCCTTTTAATTAACAAGAATTATATCAGGATATAAAAAAATCCCAAAGTGATTACTTTGGAATTTTTTTATTTCTTTTTTCTTTGTCTTAATCTTTCCATCAAAAAGAACAATGCTGGTGTTAAAATAAATGTCCATATAAGACTTGCTAACATTCCACCTATCATAACCGCAGCCATGGATTTTTTCATACCGTCGGGACTCCATAATTGTGGCAACATACCAGCCATAATTGCAATAGAAGTCATTAAAATCATAACCTTTTTGTCTTTGAATTCTTCCCACAATGCATCGTATGGTTTTTGTCCTTTGGAAATTCGACCAATAGCAGGTTCCAAAACCAAAATATTGTTATTAACCACCAATCCGACCAACATAACAATTGCCAATAAAGCCGCAACGTTAATTGTTGCACCCGACAAGAATAGTAAAATAAACACCCCCGCAAAACTGGTCAGAATTGATGTAGCAATTGTAAATGGATGAACCAAAGAGTTCATAATTGCAGCCAACAACATAAATGTCAGAATTGTCGCCAACAAAAATGTTGTTCCAATTTCAGTATTTGTTTCGCTCTGTATTTCAGACATACCACCAAACTTGGCATCGTATCCATTTTCCCATTTTATTTCAGACAATTTTTCCTGGATTTTTTTCTGTACAGGGCCAATTGTTGATTTTCCAATATTAATATCAATCTCGGTAATTCTGCTTTTATCCAATCTTCTGATATCCGGTGTTGCACGAACATCTTTTATTGAACCTAATTCCGACAAAGAAACCAGTCCTTTTTGGGAATTTACATAAACACTGTCAAACATGTCTTGATTAACAAAAGGACGCGCAAATTCCAATATAATAGGATATTCTTTGCCATTTTCTTTGTATTTATAAGAATCATTTCCAAACAATGCTGTACGTAAAGTTAATCCAGCATAAGAATTTTTTATTCCCCAAAAATTCATTTTACTATCATCTGGAATAAATCTGATTTCTTGGTTTGGATCCTGTTGTGCCAGAACTGCACTTTGAACTTCTGGTATATCATTTATAATCTTCAAAGCTTGTTCCGCATAAGCATTACGTTTTGCATCATCATCTCCGCTGATATTCAAAACCATATCCGAAGAACTTGCGCCACCACTCATACTTTCACCTGCGCGAATTTGAATTTCAGCATCTGGAATTTCTGACAATTTTGGCAGTATTTTTTGTGCCAGAACTTTATCAGACATTTTTCTATCTGATCTATCAACCAATTCAATTTTTACAGAAATATTCTGCAAACCACGTTCACCAATTTTTACTGATGTTGCTTTTACTTCTGGAAAAGTATGCAATTTATCTTCTATTTGTTTTGCAACAAATTCAGATTTTTCAAAAGTACTTCCCATTGGCGCACGAGCAGTTACAGTAATTTCATTAGTATCTGTATTTGGTGAAAATTCACTTCCTATGAACCTGACCAACATTGCAGAAGATAATAAAACAATTAAACCCATACCCAATATACGACATGGATGTTTATATTGATAGTCAAACCATTTGCGGAAACGTGGCATAACTTCTTTTTTCTTATTCAACGATTCGGTTGCACCCTTTTTTTGTTTCTTGGATGGACGCAAAAACTGACCTATCATCATCGGTGTCAGGGTAAATGAAAACAGCAATGATAACAAAGTTACATAAACAACCGTCAATCCGAATTGCACCATGAACTGACCTGCGATTCCGCCCATAAATGCCAAGGGCAAGAACACAACAACATTTGTTCCAACACCAGCCAAAATTGGAACCATAACTTTTCTGGTACCATCAACTGCGGCCTGTTTTGAATCTTTGCCTGCATGCATTTCTTGTATTGCAGCTTCAATCAAAATAATCGCATTCGATACCAATGTTCCCAGTGCCGAAGAATACGCCAACAAAGTCATAGAATTAACTGTAAATCCACTGCTGTTCATAAAGAAAAATCCAGCAACCAGCGACGCCGGTATAACCACACCTGCAATAAAAGTTGAATGCCAGTTTCTGGTAAATACCAACAAAACTACAACAGTAAACAGAATACCCAATATAATTCCATAAATTGTACTATATGTATCGTTTGCAATGGCTATCGAAGAATCTGAAATAATTTTCATTTCTGAGTTTGGAAATCGTGATTTCATATCTGCCTGGAAATTTGGCAAATTTTTACGCAAAGCAGAAGATATTTTCAAAGCGTTTCCGTCAGATGATTTAACAATTGATACAATAATAACATCTTTTCCATTGTATCTGGCACCGGTTTCTATATCACGTGCAGCATCAACAACTGTTGCTATGTCACGCAATTGGAAATTCTGACCTTCGGATGTGGTTATTCTTAAATTCTTAATATCATCAATTGATTGAAATTCACCAATAAAACGAACATTGGAAGAATTTGTACCCTCTTCTATTTTACCGCCTGGGATATTCAAATTCTTTGAACCCAATGCACCGACTATGTCCATTATTGCAACACCGCGCGATGCCATCAGTTCTGGATTCATAAATATTCTGACAGCGCGTTCTTGACCACCAAATACTGAAATATTTGCAACACCAGGTAATGCTGTTATCTTGTTTGACAGAACATCTTTTACGTACTGTTCCATATCGCGCGGATCTGCGCCCTGTAATACAATATCAACAACCGATTGCTGTAATGGATTTAATTTTTCTACAACTGGTTTTTTTAAATCAGTTGGAAATTCTGATGAAATTGCGTCCAGTTTTGCTTTTACTTCGGATGCCTTGTCGTTAACATTAACACCCAGGTTAAATTCGGCCATCACATATCCGCCGTTTTCAAACGCCTGGGATGTCAGTTTTTTTAATCCTGCAATTTCTGAAATTGAATCTTCTGCTTTTTTAATAACCTGGGATTCTAATTCTTCTGGTGTGGCACCTGGATAAACAAAAGTTGCTGTTACCATTGGAAAATCAACAGAAGGTGTTCTTTCAATATTCATTTTTGGAAAAGAAACCACTCCTAAAACAACCCAAAAAAGCACAAACATTAAAGTAGTTATTGGCTTTTTAACGAAAAAATTCAGCATTTTATACTCCCTTACATAAATCGTTTTTGCAAATTTATTTATTTTCTATATTTATTTTTTCACCATCTGATATTTTGGACAAAATAACCGTATCACCATTTGATAATCCGCTTGATACAACAGCGGTATCGGAATCTTGATCCAAAACTCTGACACTTTGTTTTTGTGCAATACCATCTTTTACAATCATGACGGTATCTTCGTCTATGGCATAAACTGGTATAAAAAATCCTGTTTTTACAGATTCTGCGTAATTCAATCCGTCGAAAACCCCACGGGTTGTAACAATATGCATTCCTGAATCCAAATCGATGTTATATGAAACAGAAATAATTGTTCCATTTCCGACTTTTTGTCCTGTACGGAATTTTGAAACACGCGAAGAAGAAACCAATGCGCGATTATTTTTAACAAACAAAGGTTCTTTTAACACATCGGTTTTTTTATTCACTTCGATTACGTTTACTGGAACTCCTGCTTTTTCAGATACTCGTGAAGCATTGAAAACATATCTTGAATTTTCAGATTCAATAACTGCAAATCTGAACACAAACCATCCCACAACTGCAATTGCAGATAAAATATAAATCAGCTTTTTCATAATTATTCACCCAATTTCTTAATAGATTCTTCGGCCATCAGAATATTGTACTTTGCGTTTAACAAAGCCATATCCAACTGTGATAGCCCTGCTGAAACTTCGGCCAATTCAATGGCAGATGTTTGTCCAGCTGCAAAACGATCACGCGAAATTTTGTATGCTTTTTCTGCCAAATTTCTAGCATTTTCCAAACTTTCCAAATTACCACGCAAATGATTGTATTTTCTTAAAGCTGTATTAAACTCTTCGGTTTTCATTTTTTTGGATTTGTCTAAATCCTGGCGTGCAGATTCTGCATTCATGGCTTCCATTGTTGCATTTGCACGTGCCAAACCACCATCAAACAATGGAACTTGGAATGCAATTCCCCAGTATGCAGATTGATTTTTATCGCCAGCAAAAACATCGGAATTTGTATTAGTTGCAACATAGCTATACGATCCGGTCGCAGCCAATGTTGGATAATGGCCAGCACGTTTTGACGAAGCATTTGATTCATACATCTGAATCTGTTGGTTCAACATATCCCATTCTGGATTAGATGTAAGTTTTGTTGTTTCAATATTTTCGAATTTAACAGGCATATCATCGGTTAAATTCAAATCTTCGTTCATATCAATTCCAGCCAAAATTTTTAACATTCTGTATGCGGTATCACGATTAAATTCAGCATCAGACAGATTTATCTTTTTGGCTTCGATATCTGATTCTATTTTTACCAAATTACCGCGTCCAGCACGTCCAGCAGCTGTCAGTTTATTTTTTGCAGAAACCGTATCATCCAATGATTTTTTTGCAATTTTTACCAAACCATCTGTCATTTTTGCAGTCCAATACATATTTGCAGCAGCGTATTTAACTTCGCGTTTCGCCAATTCACGTCCGGATTCTGACATATTTATTGCAGATCTGACTGCATCGACTGCGTTACCAATTTTTCCAAAAGTATATATTGGCTGTTTTACAGTAACACCTGCCATACCAATATTATCTGGTATTTGAACATTAGTTACCACACCACCAGTCATAGCAGTTATCAAACCACCAAATTCGGTTGGCAAAACAACACCGTCACCACTTAATGGTTTTTCAACATTGACCAGATTCATATAGCTGACAGAACCTTCGACATTCATCCATCTGTTGGCATTTACAGCATCCAATTGGGCCTGGGCTTTTTTAACATTTGCATCGGACTTTTTCAAATCTTGGGATTCGGCCATAATTTTTTCAACAGCAGTATCAAATGACAAATCCATAGCAAAAGAATTCTGTACCATCAGCACAGAACAAAAAATACCAATACCTGATAACAATCCAAACTTACGCATTATTTATCTCCATTTTTATTAATAATTCATTCATTGTTTTTAACGCACCTGTCAACTTTTCTTCATCTTCACGATTTATGTTTTTGAACATAGTTTCTATACCTTCACGAAATTCGTCCAATACAAGTTTTGCCAATTCTTCACCTGTCTTGGTTACTGAATACCAAGTATTTCTGCGATCGTTTTCATCTATATCACGCATAACAAAACCGCCGTGTTCCAATTTTTTAAATGTTGCACACAAATTTGGTGTTGTTACAAATTCGCGACGAGCAATGTCTTTTAACTTCGCTCGACCACCTAGATGCAAACGTACCAGTGCGGTCAATTGCTGGCGAGGATATTTTGCCACAGTGGCGGAATCAATTTTTAAACGCTCGCCCAATTTATCCAAAATCAAAATATTTTCTTCAATCAATCGAACAAAATCTTTTTGTGGCATAGCTGCCCCCTTATAAAATTCATTAAATTTATTAATGATTATAAAACTTAATAATTAAAAATCAAGTGTAATTTTAAGATTTTTTACTATTTGAAAACATAAAAGTGATTTTATTATTGCAAATTCCATAAAGTTATTTATAATTAGCCGTACTTTTGGGGTGTCGTCTTTTGGATAGGACAAGAGATTTTGGTTCAACTTTATCCATTTTACAAGAACCAAAAGAACATAATTGGGGTGTCGTCTAACGGTAGGACAAGAGATTTTGGTTCTCTTTATCGCGGTTCGAATCCGTGCGCCCCAACCAAATTTCCCCTTTACACTTTGAAATTTACAATCTAAACTCTGGAAACGTTGGTCCCATCGTCTAACGGTTAGGACACCAGATTCTCATTCTGGTAATACGGGTTCGATTCCCGTTGGGACTGCCAAAATCTTCAAACTAGTAATGCACGCACTTCGATTCCCGCCCAGACTGCCAAAATCTTCAAACTAGTAATGCACGCACTTCGATTCCCGCCCAGACTGCCAAAATCT
>JAFGMU010000046.1 GCA_016927395.1 Alphaproteobacteria bacterium | reverse complement strand
TTGCAGGGCTATGCAACCAAGGGAACAGTCAAAGACATTCGCAATGATTTTGCAATGGTTGACGTTGGCCTGAAATCCGAAGGTCGCGTTCCATTAAAAGAATTTGGTGCATCCGTTCCAAAAGTTGGTGATATTATTGACGTTTTCGTTGAACGTTATGAATCCCGAGAAGGTACAGCAGTTCTATCTTATACCAAGGCACGTGCTGAAAAAGCGTGGAAAGATTTGGAAAAGACCGTTGCAGACGGTATCGATCCAGAAGGTACAATTATCGATGTTGTTCGCGGTGGATACACTGTTGACATCAACGGCGTATTTGCATTTATGCCATCATCCCAGGTTGATCACAAACCTGTTCGTGATGCACGATCACTGATTGGTCTGAAAGACAAATTCCGCGTTTTGAAAATGGACGCTTTGCGCACAAACGCAATCGTATCACGTCGCGCAATTCAATCTGATTCAATAGCAGCCGCACAAAAAGAAGCAATGAAAAACATTGAATTGGGTGCAGTTGTCGAAGGAACAGTCAAAAACATCACAGATTACGGCGTCTTTGTTGACTTGGGCGGAATTGATGGTTTGTTGCACGTTACAGACTTGTCTTGGAAACGTGTAAATCACCCACGCGAATTAGTTCACGTTGGTCAAAAAATCAAAGTAAAAGTTATCCAGTTTGATCCAGAATCTCATCGTATTTCTTTGGGTGCAAAACAGTTGGAAGAAGATCCATGGGATACAGCATCTCGTGCATTCAATGTTGGCGATACTGTAAAAGGTAAAGTTTCTTCATTGACTGACTATGGTGCATTCATTGATTTGGGTAACAATATCGAAGGGTTAGTTCACATGTCTGAACTGTCCTGGACAAACAAAAATATCCACCCAAGCAAAGTTTTGCAAAACGGTCAGGATATAAACGTTGTAGTATTGGGCATTGACCAGGATAAACGTCGCATCTCTTTGGGATACAAACAGTTGCAACAAAATCCTTGGAAACAATTTGCAGAAACACATAACGTTGGCGATATAATCACAGGTCAAATTAAAAACACAACTGAATTTGGTTTGTTCGTAGCATTGACCCCTGAATTAGACGGAATGGTTCATATTTCTGACTTGTCTTGGGATAAATTGGACGAAGAAGAATTGAAAAAATTCACACGTGGCCAAGAAGTTACAGCAAAAATTTTGGATATCAATCCAGAAAAAGAACGCGTAACCCTGGGTATTAAACAAATGACAGCAGGCAGTGACAGCAAATCCGTTTCTATCAAGAAAGGCGCAGTTGTACGTGGAACAGTTTCCGAAGTTACACCAGAAGAAGTTGTTTTGGATTTATCCGGTGAAGCACGCGGTGTTATCCGTCGCACAGACTTGTCACGCGAAAAGAACGAACAAGATACAGCCAAATACAAAGTTGGTGATTCAGTCGAAGCATCTGTTGTATCTGTAGAAGACAACACTGTAAAATTGTCTGTTCGCGCATTGCAAGTTGCTATGGAAAAACAAGCTGTTAAAACATATGCAAACCAAGACGACAGTGGCTCTGTATTGGGCGACATCTTGGGTGCTGCAATCGAAAACAGTAAAAAATAAGTGATTGCTTGTTAATTAAAAAGGCATAGATAAATCTATGCCTTTTTATTTTGTATTTTTTTTGATATAATAAATCCATGAAAAAAATTACTGTTATTATGGGCGGACCAGGAAGTGGTAAAGGTTCCGTCGCACATGGTTTGTGTGAAAAAGAAAATTTTACATGTATTGAAACCGGTGCTTTGCTTCGTTCTTTGCCAGAAGATTCCAGGGCTGCAAAATTAATTGCGTCCGGTTCTTTGGTTCCTGATTCTGAATTATTTGGTCTTGTTGAAGAAAAAATTAATGAGTCAAATAATGTTTTATTAGATGGATTCCCCAGAACATTACCACAAGCAAAATGGTTAATTGAAAAATATTCAAATGAATTTTCAATCAGAATTGTTTACTTGGATATTCCAGAAGAAGTTATGAAACAGCGAATTAAAAATCGATTTGAACATGGTTCCGACAGGGCAGATGATAACAATAATTCGGTTATACTGCACAGGTTGGACACTTTTCAAGAAATTACAATGCCCGCAATAAGTTGGTTGCGCGAAAAAGACGAAATTAAATTTTTCTATATAGATGGAACACCAGATATAAATGGTGTAATGGGGCAGGTTATAAAAGTTTTATTTTAGATATTTTTTCTACGAACCGCTGCAAAAACACCATAGCCAACCAACAGTAACATTATCATAACGAATATTATAAACGCTGCGTTTTTACTATTACCGAATGGTAAATTCAAATTCATCCCGTAATAACCAACAACAATTGTTGGTGCAATCAGAATAATATTCCACATGGTCAAACGGTTAATGTACATGTTTGAATCCATGTTAATTACGCTTTCGAATGTTTCTTTTATGGACGCTAACATCTTGGTATAACTGGTTACAACCTCGATTGCCTGGTTCAATTCAATTCGCACATCTTCTGATAAATCCTGGTTTTCTTCATCCTTAACAAAGCCACGCATTTTCTCTAGTTTGTCCATAACAGACAAATTACCTTTTAATCCAGCCATATAAAGCGTATAACTATTTTCAACTTCCAATAAATCCATAATTTCTTTTTTACGGATTTTTTCCTGCAGCGCTTTTTTTGAATCGAAAACTTTTTTATTTAACTGCTTCAGAAATCTTAGATAAGATTCAGCAATATAATACATTATGTTTATAATAAATGTTTCTTTTGATGATTTTTCAATTGGTTTTATTTTATCCAAAATATCACAGCGTTTACGACAAACCGTTATAACACGTTTATCAGAATAAATTATTGAAAGTGGCTCTGTATGCCAAACGGTATCTGTTTCACGATTAATAATAGGGAATCGAACGATTATAACTTTATAATCATCTTCGTGTTCAATTCGTGACTGTTCGTCTGGGTCCAAAATATTGGATATAGTATCTTCATCAATTTTGTACTCGCTTTGCAGTTTTTCAAAATCTTCGTGATCTGGATTACCAATATTAATCCAAGAGAATGTTTTTAACTTTTCCATATCAAACATTTTCATTCTCCATTGTTTTTAAAAGGATTTGATTCTTTGGTCGGGGTGACTGGAATCGAACCAGCGACCCCTTGCACCCCATGCAAGTACTCTACCAGGCTGAGCTACACCCCGACAACCCGCTAGTTATACAATTAGGCGCCATTAAAATCAAGATTTACTTTTCTTTAGATTCTATTTGATTTTTAGCAATAACAAAATTACGGGATGTTTCTGATTTCCATATATTTATTAAATCTAATTTATTAACTATTTCTTCGCTTATCTGACCGGATTTATTTATATCAGAATTTTTTTTAACTGCTAATGTTAAGAAACATGGTCCTAAAACGTCAAAGGCTTCTTTTCTGTTATACTCAACCGAATTATATAAATCTGTGAATACATAAATAGTACCACGGTTATATTCACGTAAAATAAATCTTTTATTATTATCAGTATATGTACCACCAAAACCTTTAATAACTACCGTATTAAGTGTAGTATTTTTCATTTTTAATTCTATAAGATCCGTAATAATATTATATAGTCTATTCATATCTTATAACCCTTGGTTATTATTAGGTCTAATAATATACTAAAATTATTATTTGTCAATATTAAAAGGTTTTAATTTAATAAAATAAAGTGTTATTAAAATCCGCTTGCACGAATCGGGGCAATGTGATTAGTATTCGGCATATCGAAAACAAATAAAAGGGAGGACACCCAGTGATTGTTGGAATTGGAATTGATATGGTAGAATGTGGAAGATTTCTTGATTGGTCAGCATTCAAAAAACAACGTATATTTACAAAAAAAGAATTAGAATATGCCGATGCTGATAATGCAAATTCAGAAAGACATCTGGCAAACTTTTGGGCTGCACGCGAAGCGTGTCTGAAAGCATTAGGAACGGGATTTGGTGAAGAAATTGCATTTTCCGATGTTTCGGTTATACATAATGATAATGGAAAACCAGAATTATTGATTGCCGGCGGTGCCAAGGCTATATTAAAAGAAATGGTTGGTTGTGGTGATAGTATCAGCGCACATCTATCAATTACAGATCAAGGTGAATATTCAATTGCTATGGTTATAATTGAAAAATAAAAAATGCTGCAAAATGCAGCATTTTTTATTATTTAATTTTATTATTATTGATTATTATATTCACCAGGTTGTAAATAATCATTTTCATAGTTTTGATCTGCAACAAATCTTTTATCGCCTGAAACATTATATTGTGGTTTATTAACACTGACACGTGCAGGGACAGGCATAGGTGCAACTTGTTCAGAATCATCATTGTAATCAATAGAATTATCAATATTTGTATCTTCTTCTGTGTTTGTATTATTATCATATGCAGTTATATAATCATTTTGTACTGGCACTGGTAATTCTGGTTCAATAATTTCCTGGGGCGTATCAGAAGACTGGTCATAATCATTATTAATATCAGGTTCTGACTCGACTTCTGTTTGTGGCTGAGGCTCTTCTATAACCGCAGGTTGTTCAAATACTGGTTCAGGTTGTACAACTTGTGGTTGTGATACAGGTTGAACATCCTGTTGAACTGTCGCTGGTTTATTAAAATCAGCCTGTATGAATGGGCTTTCTGCCGTAACATCTTCTGGTTCAGGTTGTTCAATTTGTTGTTCGATGACCGGTGCTTTTGCGGGTGCTGCCAACTCTGGAACAGTATTTCCAACTCTGTTTTGATACAACCACAATGTGAATACTGACAAAACAATTAAAACGACCAACATCAAATAATACAAAGCTGTCGGTTTAGAATGACCATTTGTATTATTTGTACCAGGACCGGAAATTGGTGATACAGGTCTGGTTTCTGGAACAGTGTTTATGTTTATAGCAGGCGCTGCAGGTGCAACTGGTGCAACAGAAATTTCTGGTTGAACCGGTGTAATAGTTTCTAAAACAGGTTTTATTTCTGGTACTGGATTTGGCACCGTTGTAACAGTCGGTTTTTGTTCAGTATCAATCACAGGTGTTGGTTTTTCAGTATTTTCAATGTCAGCACTCATTGATGGTGGAACAAAAGATAGTGGTGCAGATGTCGAAGCTGGAATATCAGTAATTGGTTTAAAGTTTATGGGTTCAATAATTGGATTTTGTTGAACATGTTCTGGTACAGCAATTTTTTCTGGTTCGATTTCTGATTTTTTTGGAACCGTAAAGTCAATAGGCTTGAACGCAATATCTTCATTCAAAATTTGTGGATCTTTATCAAACAATGGTTTTATATCTTCTGCCATATTTTTTGCCTTTATTTCTTCTGATGATTGCTTGCTGTTCAATATACGACGTGCAATTTCAGCGTCTTCTTGTGCAACAGTTAATCTTCTGCCTGCGCTTTTCAAACGTTTTTTAGATCTACGCAATTTTTCATTTGTCGCATCAATCTGTGATTCTGTTTTTAGTATTTTTGCAGCAGACTGCTTGGTTGGTTCTTTACCAACTTCTTTTTTTTGTCGTGCCAATTTGTCACGCAGCTTTTTCAAATGGGTTTGCAATTCACGCATAGTTTCACCAGTTTTAGAAATTGTTTCACGTGTCTTGCTGATTGCTGCTAATGAAGCGTCCAATCTATCTTGGGCTGAACGACGAACTGATGCATCCCTGAATTCTGACAATCTACCCAGTGCAATTGTTAAGTCTGTTTTTAATTCAAAGTCTTGGATTAATTTATCATAAACACCCAAACCACTGTATTCTATATCCAGTTTTTGGTATTTATTATCAACCTTGGGGCGGATTGTTTCCAAATCGACACCAAAATCATTTGATAAAATATCATCCCATTTTCGGTCACCAACTGGATTTATAATCAGCAGCACATTTGGTTTTCTGGCATCAACAGTCCTGTCCAAAATAAAAACCAATTTATGCGCACCATCATAATAAGCCGTAAATTTGTTTCCGGAAATTTCGTATTCTGTAGATTGTAACATTGTCTTGGTATCAGCAGCCGATGTCCCAGAAGAAGCACCTGGCACGCCAACAGAAGACTTTTTTACGTTTGAATTATTTTCTCTCTCTTTTACCATTTCTTACTTTTTCTTTGGTGGTGTGAATTGATAAGCCTGTTTACAATGTTCATAACAATATGGCTTTCCAACAAAAACAGGTTCGCCGCAAAAATGAAAATCTTCTGAATCTGGGTTTCCAATCGGCCAACGACACTGGTCACACTTCAAGTTTGCCATTTCCAATGAATGCTGAATTATTCTTTGGTGCATAGCCAGATTCTTTGATGAATTTTTATCTAATTTTGTAGTAACTTTTTCAACAACCTTAACCGGTGCTTTTTCAATTTTTTTGTTATTTGCCG
>JAFGMU010000045.1 GCA_016927395.1 Alphaproteobacteria bacterium | reverse complement strand
GATAAAAAAAGGTCAGCTGATATTATATCCCGCATTCGGCAGTGGTTTGACTTGGGGTGCGGCACTAATAAGGGTGTAAAAAATGGCAACAATAACAAGAATAGATTTTGCAAATAAATTGCGTGAAAAGTTTGGATTGACCACAACAGACTCTTATAAATTGGTTGATCTTATTTTCACCGAAGTAGAGGAATCTCTGGTCCGCGGAGAAGAGGTTAAATTCGCAGGTTTGGGTACATTCAAAATTTTGAATAAACCCCAGCGTATGGGTCGTAATCCAAAAACAGGTGCACCAGCAGTAATTTCTGCGCGTCGTGTTGTTTCATTTCGACCAAGTACTGAATTCCGTAAAAAAGTTGCTTAAAATAAAAACCGCCGTTTGGCGGTTTTTATTTTAATCCGTAATATTTTAACAAACTTTCTGGTTTTGGATCACGTCCCAGGAATTGTCTATAAATATCACTCATATCTTTGGAACCGCCCAGCGCCAAAACAGTGTCACGATATTTGTACGCCAATTCACGATTAAATGGATTCCCATCAAATGCCATGTATGCATCCGCAGACAGGCTTTCTGCCCACAGATAAGAATAATACCCAGCTGCATATCCGCCAGAAAATATATGTGTAAAAGTGTTTTGGAATTTGTTATATTCGGGTATGTTTATAACTGCAACTTTGTTTCGAACATTATCCAAAATAGATTGTACCTTTTCTTCATCTGCACCATTTAATTGGTGTAATTCCAAATCAAATAATCCAAATTCCAATTGGCGAACCAACCACATACCTTTTTCAAATCTGTCAGCGGCAATGATTTTATTAATCAAATCGTCTGATATTGTTTCACCGGTTTTATAATGTTTTCCAATTTTCTTTAATACAGTTGGATTTAACCAAAAGCTTTCCAAAAATTGTGATGGAAATTCAACAACGTCCCAATCAACATCAAAACCACTTCCGTCCAATTCATTTGTAGTAGACAGCATTTGATGTACAGCATGTCCCATTTCATGGAACAGGGTATTTACATCATTTAACGATAATAATGATGGATTTTCATCTGTACCAACTGGGAAGTTTCCAACAACAACAGCCTGGGCAAGATGTTCCTGATTTTTTGCGTCCAAATGATGTGATGCAAAATCGTTTGCCCAAGCACCAGATTGTTTTGATTCACGTGTTTGCAAATCCAGATACAATCCAGCAACAACCTTTCCATCGCGAACCACGTCAAAGTATCTGACATTTTTATCCCAAATCTTTGCTTCGCGTTTATGAAATTCGATTCCAAACATTTCAGAAATAACTGACATTGTGCCATCAATTGTTGCATTCATTTCAAAGTATGGTTTTGTTTCGCTTTCATCCAAATCATATTTTTCTTTTTTCAAAATGCGCGAATAAAACGCTATGTCCCATGGTTGTAAGTCAATTTTTGAAAAATCTTTTAATTCATTGAATTCTTTTTCTGCAACTGGTTTGGCCAGCGTTGCAATTTCAGATAAATATTTATCAGCGCGTCCGGGTGTTTTTGCATCCCTGAATTGAAATACCAATTCGGCATAATTTTTGAACCCCAGTATCTTTGCCTTTTCATTACGCATTGCCAAAATTTGTGGAATTATTTTTTCATTTTCAGGTGCACGTGTTACATAGTTTTTATACATTTCATTACGAAGATTTCTGTCGATTACATATTCCATAAATGGAATGTAACTGGGGGCCAACAATGAAAATTCCCAACCGTCATCGGTCTTGGCAGCAGCCTTGTCGGATTCTGGCATTTCACCCAACAGCTTTTCATCCGTAATAGTGATTTTATTTTTTTTGTTTGCCGCAATAACATTGTTGGAATAATCATTTGATAACTTGGCAAGTTTGGCATCAATTTCTTTTAATTTGGTCTGTTTATCAGATGGCAAGTTTACACCAGCAATTTCAAATGATTTTATTGAATCATCAACAACACGTTTTTGCGCAAAGTCCAATTTTTCATAATCATTCTTTTTAACATCTAATATGCCATTATAAACACCCAAATGGCGTGCCATATCAGAAGAATAATCAGATAAAACCGGTAGTATTGCATCGACTATTTTTTGTGTTTCATCGGAATTATTAACACTGTTCAGATGAAATATCGGTGATGTAATTTCGTTTAATTCTGCATCAATATCCATAAGTGGACGTACAAAATTCATATATGTTTTATCGGAAATTAAAACCAAGTTTTCGGTTTTTTCGCGCGCGTTTGCAACCCCTGAATTTACATTTTGTTCTGCGTTTTCCAGTGCGTTTAAATTAAAATTTCCCAACATTTTTTCCATCCTTTGTTCAAAAATTGCAAAAATAATTGCGGCGATTACCGCAATTATTCCAATAATATTTAATATTTTGTTTTTCATAATTCGATTAAGTCTAACAATATTTCGTCCAGAATCAATAAACCTTTTTTTGTTGTTTTAATTCTATCATTTTCAATAACCAATAAATCTGGATTTGATTTTATAAATTCAGCATTCAAAATTTTATCAATATCATCTGTTATTTTTACGCCACGCGTTGTTCGCATACCTGTTATAATTTTTTCAACATCTCTTTCGCGTGCAGATATTGGTTCGAATTTTTCATTATTCCCAATTTGTTCATACCAGGTTCCATTTATAAATGGTCGGCCGGCCGCACCACGTCCAAATCCAATATATGGTTCACCATCCCAAATGTTTTGATTATGTTTACATTCAAAACCAGGTGTTGCATAATTTGAAACTTCGTATCTTGGCAGGTCCAGTGTTTTATCAATAGATTCATACATTTGTGCCATTGTTTCATTATCTGGCATTTGTAAATTCATTCTGTAAAAAGGTGTGTTTGGTTCGATTGATAATTCATACATAGAACAATGATTCAATCCAAGTTCATTTATTTTTTTACAAAAATTTTTGACATCTGTCACAGATTGATTTGGTAATCCGTACATAAAATCAGCTGATACATTAAACCCTAATTTTTTTGCATTATTCAGTAAATCGATTGCCTGATTTGCATTATGAATTCGTCCCAAAAATTTCAAAGTTTCATCATCCAAAGACTGGATTCCAACGGATAACCGATTTATTCCCATTGATTTGAAATCACTAAGTTTATTTTCATCAATAGTACCAGGATTTGATTCTAGACTGATTTCACAATCAGGTGTAATTGAAAATTTTTCACCAATAGCCGAAATTATCTTTTCCAAAATATTTTCTGGCATCAAAGAAGGTGTTCCACCACCAAAAAAAATGGTGGGAATTTCTATTTGACCAATTTTTTTGTGCCAAAATTCAATTTCGCCCAATATTTCGTTTAAGTATTTATCCCAATCAGGTTTCTTGCAAGCATGCGAATAAAATGCGCAGTAATTACATTTTTGTGCACAAAAAGGTATATGAAAATAAAGATTATGTGGCAGTAATAACATACTTTTATTCTAAACGCTTATATGTAAGTTTCAAGCTATAATTATCACTTTTTAATACCCGGTTTTTATGATATAATATGAAAATGAATGTAGGTATGAAAAAAACGAATTTTACATTTTTATTTGGGATTTTATTGCCTTTCTCGGTGTTTGCATCACAAGAAGGGACGCCGGTTTATTACCAAAACCAAACCACAAATGCCAACCAGGCAAATTATGGTTATTATAAAAACCAGGGATATTCCAATTATGTTGGCAAGTCTGGTCAAAAGCAGGTTGTTGGTAATCGCACTTATTCTTACCAGGTCCCCAAGGCACAATTACCAAGTGTAAATGGTACAATGACGGCGAATGGTATTGCTTTGCCTGCATCACAGGAACCAGATACTTATTTATATGCAAATTATGATCGTGAATTTGCAAACTTCAGTTTTGAAACCGGTGTAAATTCAATCCTAAAATGGGATGACATGCTTCTTAGTGAGTTTACAGTTGGAATCCACCATAATTTTACATTACGTAATTTTGATTTATTTGCTTTTGGTGAATATGGAATGGGTACAATGACCGGTGGCGGAATGTCAATGGATTATGACTTGAAGCCATACGACGAAGCAAAACCAAAACAGGGTATATTTACAATTTCCATGGGCGACCAATCTGGAAAAACCAATGATTTGCGTGTTGGAATTGGTGCACATCATGTTTGGGATGTTGGTGGTTGGAAATTATCACCATCAATTGGTTATGAAATATTTAAACACAATTTGGAAATGTCTAATCACATTTATCCAAACCCTGGAATTTATCTGCCATTGATGACAGATAAGGGTGATTATGTATTTGGTGATGATGCTGGAAACTTTTATACATTGCCAACAAATGCAGCTGTTCCAGATAATTGGTATCAGGTTTGTTTGTCACCAGAAGATATAAAAGTTGTCCCAGCTCCGTCAGGTGGTGGAACATCTATATCTTTGGGGACATCGGTTACAACTGTTGATTATGATCCTGTTTTGATGGATATACCGTGGGGCGTTGGTTCGGGTGAATGTGTTATCATCGGTGGCGATGGCATGATAAAGATTGAAGGTACAACCCATATTTATAATACAACATGGAGTGGATTTTATATCGGCCTGGAAATGGAAAAACAGATGACCCTGTCCGATAAATTACGTTTCTATGTTCAACTGGGATTGCCAAATTATTCATCCGAAGGTATTTGGCCAAACAGAACAGATTGGCAGCAAAACCCAAGCTTTATTGACGAAGGAAATAATGGCGCATATTCTTATCGTGCGGAAATGGAATACGATTATAAAATATCTGATCGTTTGCAGTTGGCACTTAAAATAGATACAAGATATTTGTATGTTGGAAAGATACCAGGTGAACTTTACGTAGCAGAATATTCTCAGTACCAGGTTGATGAAAATGGTCAGTATGTTTTGGATGATAATGGATATCCGATTTTGGAAACTGTCGCCGCACACACAGAACATGTAAGTGATTCTTTAAAGAATGCGTCTTGGCAATCTTTTGGACTGCACTTAGGTGTTAAATATGCGTTTTAATTTTTATATGAAAAAATTTTTACAGGGAAGTTTTTTAATCATGTTTTTACTGCCTTCTATTTGCTTCGCAGACGAGGGACAGTTTGACATGGACAGATGGTATACAATACTGAATGATATTCAAAATACTGCTGTTGAAATGAAAATTTCAAATCATACAATTAACGAAGTAATCCAACCGTCAGTTTTTATTCCATCAATTATTATTAGTGATAAAAATCAAAAAGAGTTCACAATATCTTTGGATCAATATTTAACCCAGGTTGTGAACCCAAAACGTGTTACAGATGGTAAAAAAATACGCAGAAAATACCCGACTCTATTAAATAAAGTTTATAAAAAATATGGTGTCCCACCACACGTTATAATGGCATTCTGGGGAATTGAATCAAACTATGGCGAATACAAGGCCAAGTATAAATTATCCGATGCTTTTTTGACTTTGATTTATGATGGACGACGCGAAACTTTTTTCAAAAACCAACTTTTTGCTTTGATGAAATCTGCCGATAAAGATAAAATCGAAATATCAAAAATATACGGCAGCTGGGCAGGGGCAATGGGTCATTTCCAATTTATTCCAACAACACTGGAACAATACGGTGTAGACGGAAATAATGATGGCAAAATCGATATTGTTAATAGTGTAAGCGATGCGATGTTCAGTGCAGGGAATTATTTGTCAAAGCTGGGTTGGAATAAAAATGAAAAAATTGTCCGCGAAGTAAAATTGCCAGATAGTTTTGACACTTCGTTGTTAGATGGAAAAACAAAAAAAACTTTGGCTGAATGGAATTTAATGGGAATAACAAACCCAGATGGTTCAAAAATTCCAGAATTTGAAATATCTGCCGGTTTGGTTGCGGATACAAATTTACCTGTTGTAACACGTGCATTTCTGACTTATCCTAATTTTTACCGTATTAAGAAATGGAACAGCTCTAACTGGTATGCAATCGCGGTTGCAATGCTGTCCGAAGAAATTAAATAACATATTTTATAAATGTGTTTTTATATAATAAAAACAATTGAAAACACTGCTTTTCTTTGATATTCTTCCCATTGTATGTATATAAAAGGATTTATTCATGACTATTAAAGTCAGAGATTACGAAGTCAGACTAACTAGAACTTCGGCAGAAAGAAAGCAAGTGCGTCAGTTAAGATATTTGGTATTTGTAGAAGAAGAGGGCGCAAGCGCAACCGAAGAACAAAAACAGCTTCGTGAAGAATATGATTCATATGATCGCTTTGCTGATTATATGGGGGTGTTTCATGGTGATAAACTGGTTGGAACATATCGTATAATTGATCGCGAAGCCGCAGAAAAAATGGGCGGATTTTATACCGAAACAGAATTCAATATTTCAAAAATTAGAAAAGCATCTGGAAATATTGCCGAAATGTCGCGTGCATGTGTTAACCCGGAATATCGTGAAAATGGATTGGTTATGCGCATGTTGTGGTTGGGGTTGGGTGAATATATTGCAAAACATAAAATAACTGTAATATTCGGTGTAGCAAGTTGGGTTGGAAAAAGTCCTGTTGAATCAGCACATGCAATTTCATATCTTTATTATAATAATTTGTCACCTTTGAATTTACGTGCAACTGTATTGTCAGAAAATTTTGCACAGGGTGTAAATCCAAAATTGTCACGCATGAATATTTTACCACAGGTTTTTGTTGATGAAGCAATTGCAAAAAAACAAATGACGCCATTGATAAAAGGGTATTTACGTTTAGGTGCTTCGTTCGGTAAAGGTGTTTTTGTTGACGTTCCTTTTAACAGCTATGACGTTTTTGTAACCTTGCAAACAAAAAAAATTGCAGCAGCATATCAAAAACATTTTGCTGGTTCTGAAACTGCTTTTGAACATCTGGGATTGAAAGATGGTACAATGAAGACAATTGGAAAAATAATGTTGTTACCAGTTACAGGTCCATTCAAAGCATTGCGTACAATTGCACAATTCTTGTTACGTGATGATGCCGATGATGTTGAATTTATCGAAGATGGAAAAGATAATAATAAAATCGAAGAAAAATCTGAATAGGAAGTATATGATGGTAAAGCTTAGAAAGCATAATATATTTAACGTATCTTTGGCTGCTATAAAAATGGCCGTTTTTTGGATACTTATTATATTGCAGATTCCGATAATATTTTTATTACCAAAAGGAAAATTATCTGTTGGATATATGTCTTTCTTTATGCGTCTTTTGATGCTTGTCACTGGTGTCAGAATAAAAGTGCATGGAAAACTTTCAAAGAAACGTCCTTTGTTGGTTGTGTCAAATCATATTTCTGTTTTTGAATTAGCAGCTTTTTCCATTGCTTTTGGCGGCAGCTTTTTTGGAAAAAAAGAAGTCGAAAAATTCCCAATTGTTGGACAAATAGCAAAAAAATTTGGTGTTAAATTTTTAGACCGCAGACCAACGCATGCAATTGACGCAATGGAAGTTTTTAAAAAAGAAATAAAAAAAGTTAATTACCCTATGTCAATATTCCCAGAAGGAACAACGACAAATGGTGCATATGTAAAGCCTTTTAAAAGTACACTTTTCAGCTTTATTGAAAATTCTGATATAACTGTTCAACCAGTTGTTATGGTTTATAAATATCAAAATGGTGAAAATATTGATGATTTAACATTGGCTGAACATTTTGCATATTTTGATAATAAAAAACAAGATATGGGACCAATGTGTTCACGTGAACGTTCTGCGTTTGGACAGGTTTTTCATGTAATGATGTTGGGCGGATTTAAAATTGAAATGACTGTTTTACCGCCACCGCAATGTGCAGGTATGAGCAGAAAAGAAATCGCAGCAATGTTGCAAAAAATTGTTTCAGATAAATATAAAGAATTCAGGAAATAAAAAATGAAAACAGCAATAACTCCAACACGCGCAGAAAATTTCAGCGAATGGTATCAAAATTTAATAGTTGCAGCAGACTTGGCTGAAAATTCACCGGTTCGTGGCTGTATGACAATTAAACCATATGGTTGGGCTATTTGGGAATTGATGCGTGATGAAATGGACAAACGTATAAAAGCATCTGGCGTACAGAATGCAAATTTTCCACTGTTGATACCAATCGATTTTTTTAACAAAGAAGCAGAACATGTTGCAGGTTTTGCAAAAGAATGTGCGGTGGTTACACACCATCGTTTAAAGATGATTGATGGACAATTGCAACCTGATCCTGATTCAAAATTAACAGAACCATATATAATTCGTCCAACATCAGAAACTATTATTGGTGATGCTATGGCACGATGGGTGCAGTCTTATCGCGATTTGCCATTAAAACTGAACCAGTGGGTAAATGTTATGCGTTGGGAAATGCGTCCACGTATGTTTTTACGTACTTCGGAATTCAATTGGCAAGAAGGCCATAATGTTTTTGCAACTGCCCAAGAAGCGCACGAAGATGCCCGTAAAATGCACAAAATTTATGGCGATTATATGCGTGATGTTCTGGCAATTGAAAGCATTATGGGTGAAAAAACACCAGAAGAAAGATTTGCTGGTGCTGATCACACTTATACTCTTGAACATATTATGCAGGATGGCAAGGCTTTACAGGCAGGAACTTCGCATAATTTGGGACAGCATTTTGCAAAATCTTTTAATATTCAATTCTTGGGTACATCTGGTAAATTGGAAACTGCATATACCACCAGCTGGGGAACAACAACAAGAATGATGGGAAGTTTGTTTATGGTACACAGTGACGATGATGGATTGGTTTTACCACCATTCGTTGCACCATACCAAGTTGTTGTTATTCCAATAGTACGCGAAGAAAACCAAGATACACTGAATACATACGCAGAAAAGGTTGGCGAACAATTGCGCGAAAAAGGAATTCGTGTTTTAGTTGATACATCTGATATGCGCAGCGCTGATAAAATGTGGAAATGGATAAAGCGTGGTGTTCCAATTCGTATAGAAGTTGGTAGTCGTGAAATGGATAATCAGGCTGTTACAGTTACACGTCGTGACTTGGGCAAATCTTCACAGAAGACAATAGATATAAAAAATCTGTCTGATGATATCCAGGAAATGTTGCAGACCATTCAAAATGATATGCTGGAAAAGGTAAAAAAACGTAATCTGGAAATGATAACAAATGTTTCAGGTTTGGATGAATTAGATAATATGTTGAACGATGGTAAAATTGGATTTTTCAGATTAAAATACGAACATACTTTGGACAGCAAGTTCGATGATTTAATGGAAAAACATAAAATCAGTCGCCGTTGTTTGGATGATAATGACCCAAACTATGTCTTTGTTGCAAAGTCGTATTAATTAAAAAGGGGCATTTGCCCCTTTTTTTTTACAAACTGTAATAACAACTGTTTGTATATTGATATATACCATAAGAATTATTAATGGCTGTATTTGATGGTATATAACAGTCTGTTATATATTGGCTGCCTGCTGATGATGTGGATTTTGTACTGCCGGTTGCTGTTTTACAATCCGAACACCCAGAACCCCATCCAGTGGGGGAACCAAAATATCCGGCCGCACATCTGTATGCTGGAAATTCAGCGCAGGTGTTACAGGAACATGTTCTGGTTATTAAAACTTCATAACCTGGATAATCAAGGTGTGATAGCCAACTGGTATCACTGGTGCAGTTTGTACATCCTGTGCAGTCCGGAATACATGTACATGGATCCCCATAGTCAGATTTATAACCATCTTCACATTCACATTTATAACTTGTGCAATTGTCATTTAATACATCTGGCATGCAACATAAACATTGATTTCCATAACTATCTGTGCATTCTGTATTTTGTGAACAATGATAACGTATCCCATTTACCATATATGAATCAACAATACATGTTTCCCATTCTGGACAACCAATAGTTTCACCTGGTATTACTGGTGCAAAGGACTGTGTGGAATAAAAAGCACAAAAAATAAGAATTAAAAATATTTTTAAATTACGTTTATAAAAATTCATTTCATACACCAAATCATATTAATTAAATTATACATATATCAGATATTTTGTAAACTATAAAAATGAAGTTTATTGTGTTATAATGTATAAAAAGGATTAATAAATGAAAGTCGCAATCATTGGTATTGGAACAGTTGGTTCTGCTGTTGCAACAGCTGTCAAAAATACAGGTCTGGTCAATGAAATTGTTTTGTATGATCGTGATGAAATTCGTGCACGTGCCGCCGCCGAAGATTTAGGACATGCATCAACATTCAGTTTTGATGTGAAAATAAATTCAGTTAATGATTATCGTGGGATACGTGGCAGTGAAGTGGTTATAATTTCTGCAGGGGCAAACCAAAAACCAGGTCAAACCAGAATGGATTTATTGGGTGCAAATGCGAATGTTATTCGTGATATTGTGCCGCGTGTAATGAAAAATGTGGATCCAAAACGTGTTGTTTTAATTGTTGTTACAAATCCTTTGGATATTATGGTTATGTTGGCATCACAATTATCTGGTTTACCAGAATCGCGTGTAATTGGCACTGGAACTATGTTAGATTCAGCCAGATTGAAAATAATATTATCCAGATTATTAGGTGTTTCATCACAATCTATAAATGGATATGTTCTGGGGGAACATGGTGACACCAGTGTTATAAATTGGTCATCAATATCAATTGGAAATTTACCACTAAACGATTTTTGTAAGCAAGTTAGAATACCTGTTTCTGCTGCTTCGCGGAAAACAATTGATTATCGCGTTCATAATGCAGCGTATGAAATCATACAGGGGCGTGGTGCAACCTGGGACGGAATAGGCGCAGTAGTTTCTGATTTGTTGCGTTGTATTATAAACAATGAAAAAAGAATATTGACTGTCAGTAAAAAAGAAATAATTGGGAATAAACCTGTAGCGGTATCTTTGCCAAGGATTGTTGGTTCTGATGGTATTATAACAACACTTTTTCCAAAGATGAATGCAGAAGAAACCAAGTTTTTGAAAAAAAGTATGGAAGTAATAGAAAGTGGATTTAAAAAATTAAAATAAAAAATCGCGCGTTAAGCGCGTTTTTTTATTAAATTTTGTTTCCAATTTTTTCTTCTGCTTTTGCAGCAGTTTCTATTTGTAACAACTGATTTTCCAAAGCGGTGCGTTCAGAATTTTTATAACCAGTTTCTGACTCTGCTGGTGGTGGATTATTTTCTGTCTTGGTATCATCATCAAGTTTTATTTCTTCTTTTTTCTTTTCAGATTTAACAGCAGGGTTAATCAGATTATTATAAATCTCAATAGATTCTTTGGTCCCGGTCATATCACGTTCCAATAACTTATTTTTACCTGGAATAAACCATTCATGAATCTTTACAGCGGTCAATTGCATTACAGGTCTGGTACGTGAAGCCGCAATAAAATCGGGCAAAGCAGGGCTGTCCGAATAATACCATAACATTCCCCAATAAATAATTCCCATTAATATTATTCCGCGTATTATTCCAAATATTACACCCAATGTATGATCTGTAACCTTCATCATGCTTTGTTGAATTCTGTCACGCAGCCTTTGGTTAAACAATCCAAATATAACCAGTATAACAAAAAATACTATGAAATAAGAAGATACCAATGTACCAACGGTTGGCTCTGATAATTCAAACCATTGTTGGAAAATGTTTCCCAGAATAGGTGATACAAATCTGGCGGTGACAGCGGCCACTATCCATGAAATTGTTGCAACAGTTTCATAAACCCCACCACGTATAGTTGCCCAAACCGTAGATGACAAAACAATCGCAATATAGATATAGTCAAGTGTAGTAAGATCAAACATTGTTTAATAAAATAGTCTTGTGACTATTTTTCCCCTTTTTTTCTAAGCAAAACAAAACCCAATCCAGCAACCGAAACACCCAACAGAATATAAAAGTAAATTACAGTTCCGTCTTCAGTTTTTTTTTGTGTACTTTGTCCAATTTCTGAAACTGCATTTGCGCGGTCAGAGTTTTTAGCCCTGAATTTTTCAGGATTTTCCTGGAATAATTTTATGTTTGCAACAGCATCAGATTTTTCCTGATCGGATAAATCAACAGAAACAGCATCGCGTAAATCTTGGTTCATTTTTGGACCATATCCCTGGAAACATTTTTTGCCAATAATAATTAATGGTACACCACCTGTGTCATAATCGCATTTTTCCAAAGCATCCCTGAAAGATGTCAAATTTTCAGGTTCCATAACATTTGCAGCGTTAACCTTGATAGTTTTGTATTCATAAACCAGTTCATTATCAATAAATGCACGTGCATGATGACAATGTGGGCAGGTTGTCGAATAATAAATTGTAATATCCGCAGCAGATGCAGATCCAATAATCAATAAAGATCCAATAAAAGACAATATTTTCATATACATTTTCTCCTGTTCAAGGCGAATTATAGCTAAGTTTTCCTGATTTGAGCAAGATAATTTTTTATTAAATTTGATGGTTGATTATTTTGTGCTAGTATCTATATTGATAATAGAAAAAAGAAGGAGATGAACATGTTTTCACTAGAAGAATATCCT
>JAFGMU010000044.1 GCA_016927395.1 Alphaproteobacteria bacterium | reverse complement strand
TTTGCTTTCTAGTTTATCATAAATATGGTACAATTATAAACAAATGAATAAAAGAATTGACCGTTTTCTTTTGGGACTGCTTTGGCTACTAGCAATGACGCTGGGGGCAAATTTTTGGTTCAATACCAGGTTCGGGTTTAATTTGCTGTCCAGTGCACATTGGCAGTATTTGGGACAAATGCAAGCATCTGGCACAAAAATAGACATCTTGTTTTATATCTCTTTGATTACGGCTGTTTTTTTTATGATATTTGGACTTTATTTTATAATAAGACCAAAACTAAGAAAAATATCGTTCGGACAAGTCATAGTACCAATAAAAAATAATGATAGTGTTGTCCAAGAAGTTCCAGAAAAGATGCCAGTTGAAACTAAACCTGATACTTCGCTGGTTCGTCCACCGCGCCTATCTATTCCCGTACAAAATCATTATGTACAAAAACATAATCTGCAAACGACAAATACACCATTACCTGCATCCAATGCATTTGAAACTCGTATACCTTCAATAGATTCTAAAGAATCTGATAATTTTGATACATTTAAGTTGATATTTGAAAATGCCGGTTATTTGGTAAAAAAACCACTAAAAATTGGTAATATAAATATACCTCTTTTGGCTATTGGACCTGATGAAAGTTTATGGATAGGTGGCGAAAATATTTTATCCGATAAAATTGAAAATGCTGTTGAAAAACTATCATCAATTTTTAACGAAACCCTGGAAGATATACAAATAAACATACAGGCTTTTATCGTAAATCCAATTGATTCAGATTTTTCTGGGGGTGAAAATATTAAAAGATTTGATTCTTTGGATAATTTGCGCGATTATATGAATGAACACAAAAGTCGTCAAATTACTGACAATGAAAAAGAAGACTTTGAGGCATATTCTGAATACATAGATACAGTTGTTGGTTATTTTAACAGACTATAATTTTTGATACAGGTAAAAGGAAATATGCAATTAAAAAAATCATCTGCTGAAAAGCGCCTATCTGATTTTTTTATGGACGATTTGCCCATAATGGAATTTAACCCTCACGAAACTGTTGTCGCGTCCGATTGGTTTGTTAAATATAAAAATCTACGTCGTGAATTTATGCGTTCGCTTAATGATTCTATCGAAGATTTGGTTTTTCTTAATCTGTCCCAGGATGAATTTATGGGACTGATTATGGGAAGATCTATGCCTGCTAATTTATCAATAAGATTCAGGATACCATTGATTTGGGGTGGAAAACTGGAAATTGAAAATATGTTTTTATGCCGAACTTTTCCACATAGTTACAACATGGACAGATTTATAATCGAACAATCTGGTAATGATACAATCTGGCTACCAAATCCTGCCAAAAAAGTTTATGTTCCGGCACATACCGCTGGGGGTGGTGATGGTGGTAATGCAACAGAAGACAGATTAAGTCAACTTGCTGCCCAACTGGCCGCAAACAGAGGTATGGAATAAAATGAATTTAGATGAATTTTTTTCTTCTATGAAATCTAATGGTGCCCTTCTGGCACATGCGGCGCCAGCAAATATTATAACCATTGCCAGCGGAACATTGCAAAATATACGCGCAGCAACCCTGCCATCTTTTATGATAGATTTTTATAAAATGGCTGGTGGGATGATTTTGGGGGATGCATATATTTTTGGCCCAGAAGAAATAAATATTACAAAAAAATTTCCTGTACCTTCAATAATTGATGTTAATCGAGAAATTTCAAATATCCCGCAAATGCGCGGTAAAACAATATTTGGAAGAAATGATTTATTTTTGTTTGCTTTTGATGCTTTTGGAATTTGCTTTATGTTGGATAATTTGACACTTAAACCTATGCGAAAATATGATGATCCTTGGCGGGCAATGACAGACTGTCTGATTGTTGGTAAAATATAATGAAAAAATTATCAGTATCTTTATCTGGACACAATACAAGCATAACATTGGAAGACCAATTTATTGATGTATTGCGTAAAATTGCCGATACAGAAAATACATCTGTTTCCGCAATAATAAATTCAATTGATAAAAACAGAAAACCTGATTCTAATCTTTCTTCTGAAATACGGATATGGATTTTGCACAAATTATTGAAAACATCAAAATTATAATCATAAACTCATCGCGTCCTATTTTACGATAAATAGTTTCATGATTTTCAGAAATATAACCGTCTAAATGACCCGATGCACCTATTGGTAAGTATGATTCTATATTTCCATCTGATTTTATAAATGCACTGATTCCAGAATAATTTGCGCGAACAATTGGCAAACCAGATTCAATCGCATATCTACGAACCATATCCAGATGTTGATATGTTCCAGGTGTTTTTCCGAACCAATTATCATTTGTTATATTTATTATTACCTGGGGTTTTATATTTGATTTTTTCGGAATCAATGAATCTGAAAATATAACTTCGTAACAAATGGCGGGTGCGAAATATAAATCCAAACCATTTAAACTGGTTTTTATTATTTCTGGACCATCACCTGGTGTCAATTGACCTGGGGTTGGAATAATATCTCCAAAAGGACGATATTCACCAAATGGCACCAAGTGTGATTTGCTATATAATTTTTCAACATCACCATCTTTATTAACTATCAGTAATGAATTATAAAACTTACCATATTTATAAGAAGTTGCACCAATAATACTTTTAATACCCAAATCTTTTATCATTGGCAGTTTATCATTAACCATTAAATATGGGTATGTTGTTTCTGGAAAAATTAGTAATGAAATATTTCCATCATCTTGTTTAGCAAGCTTTTTTAAATTTTCAATATTCTCATCTGCATTTGCAATTGCCTGAGCACGAGAATAAGTTGCTTTTTCTATTGCTGATTTTCCAGGTTGAACCAATCTTATTATTGATGATTTTTCTGATGTATTTAATTCTGATGTTTCTATATTTTTTTGACCTGCGAACATTCCAAAAATAATTAAAATGGAAAAAATTATAACTGATGGTAATGCTGTTTTTTTACCCCTGATTAATTCTACAAATGCCGATATAAAACCAACTATAATAAAGGTTAATCCCAATGCACCCCATAATGACATAGAATTGGAAATAATCGGAAAAGGCATTGTTATATTTGAAATCGGATTCCATGGAAATCCTGTTAAAAACCATTCACGAAGCCATAAAATAACTGTCCATATTGATGCGAATAAAAATGGTCTATACGCCGTATTTTGCCGCATACAACGAATTATAGAAAATGGTATCGAAAATATAAATCCACCAAATAATGCCAGTCCAAATAATGCTGGCACAGTCCAAATTGCAAATTGTTTGGTTAATTCTGGTACAACATAAATTGAATTAACAACCCACCAAAACATACCTAATGAATACGATGCTGTAAATGGATAAATTCTTAAAACAGATTTCCAAAAATTTCTAGACTTTATGTTTTCATTATCACAAACAGACATATAATAAGCTGTTCCGATTCCAATCAATGTTCCCCACCATAAATAATGTGGTGCAAAACCAAAAGATGCCAATGCACCAGATAAAAACAATACAAAAGATCTGAATAAATTATTTTTACATATTTTTTTTATTAAACTTTCTTTTTCAAAATAAGGATTTTTTATACCAAGTTTTTTTAATATTTTTATTTCTGTATTTTCCATTTTATTTGCATCACGATTATTGATGTGATCAAAACCCTGAAGATGTAAAATTCCATGTACAATAATATGGGTCAAATGATCTTTGAAAGATTTACCCTGTTCCATTGCTTCGCGTTGAACAGTGTCCAATGATATAAAAACGTCACCCAACAATTCTGAATCATTTAGTTCAAAAGACAAAACATTTGTTGGTTTATCTATATTTCTGTAATTTCGATTAAGTTCACGAATTTTTTTATCATTTGTTAAAATGACCGAAACTTCTGCTTTTTGTTCACCATCAACAGAGTTTGCTATTTTTTGAAAATCAATTTTATATGACTTCCATCTTTTATCATCATAGTTCACAAATATTTTCATATTAAAATCTTTATTTTTTACCAAGACCTGTTTTCTTTGCAATTTTTGATCGAACGCGTGAATAAATTGGTGCAACAAATGGATAATCATCCGCTAATCCCCATTTATCACGGTACTGTTGGGGTGTCATATTAAATTTTCGTTTAATATACCTGCGCAGCATAACATGCCAGGTTCCATCTTCCAAACATTGAATTGAATCTGAACGAACAGAATCCTTGATTTGTTGTGGTGTCACTCCAACACCACGCAAATGTTGGGTTGCCTGTTTAACAGCGTCAGCCATATTCAGCTTTGGATTTGCAGAAATTGCTGCTGCTGCCAGTTGTGCAACTGCCAATGTAAAGTCGCTATTTTTATCTTTGTTCATGGCTTTCATTTTTCTTTTGTTTTATATTTTTTTGTACTAAGATTATTATATCACAAATAAAATTAAAGTAAAATTAAAGTAAAATGCGAAAAAATACAAAATCTTCGGATAGACCACTGGCCGATTTAATGCGTCCGGAAACAATTTCAGATATTTTGGGACAATCTGTATTACTGGGCGAAAACGGATTGATTCGCCGCATGGTAGATAATAAAAAATTGTCGAATTTGATTCTTTGGGGACCGCCCGGATGTGGAAAAACAACTATTGCGCGCGCTTTGGCAAATTCTGTTGATATGGATTTTGTACCGATGTCTGCTGTTTTTTCTGGAATTGCAGATATAAAAAAGGCAATGGAAGCTGCAAAAATGAGCCGTGAAATCGGACGCCAAACTTTATTGTTTATCGATGAAATTCACAGATTTAATAAAACCCAACAAGATACACTGCTCCCTTATTTAGAAGATGGAACCGTTGTTTTTATTGGTGCTACAACTGAAAACCCCAGTTTTAATTTGAATAATGCTTTATTATCACGCTGTCATATTGGCGTATTGCAACCATTATCCACGGCAGATTTGTTGGGATTGACTAATCGCGCAGAAAAATTCACTGGTTCAAAAAAATTACCACTGGATAAAGATGCAAGAATACATTTGGCCCAGATGGCTGATGGAGATGCACGTTTTTTATTGAATACAATTGAATATTTAATGTCTGCGAATTTTGATCATGAACTGTCCACTGATGAATTAGTTGGTGCAATTCAAAAACGTAGTCCCATGTCGGACAAATCCAGTGATGAACATTATAATTTAATATCGGCTGTTCATAAATCACTTCGTGCAAGTGACACAGATGCTGCATTATATTGGACCGCGCGAATGATGGTCGGTGGTCAGGATCCAATGTATCTATTTCGAAGACTTACACGTTTTGCCATGGAAGATATTGGCTTGGCCGATCCGAACGCTATGAATGTCGCCCTGACCGCTTGGCAAGTTTACGAAAGAATGGGTTCGCCAGAGGGTGATTTAGCATTAACCGAATTGGTTATTTATCTGGGTACTGCGCCGAAAAGTATTGGAAATTATAATGCACAAAAATCTGCCTATGCGGCAGCCAGCGCAAATGGTAGCTTGATGCCACCTAAAAATATTTTGAATGCCCCAACAAAAATGATGAAAAATTTGGGATATGGTTCAGGTTATGTGTACGAACCTGAAACAGATTCTGGTTTTTCAGGTCAAAATTGTTTTCCTGAAAAAATGACCAGACAAACATTTTACAATCCGCGTGAAATCGGTTTCGAACGTGAAATAAAAAAACGTTTAGATTATTGGAACAGTCTTCGTAATAAAAATAATTAAAATACAATATTTATACGACCACCAAATGTATAATCCTTGGATTCAAATTCATATCCAACATTTGCAGCATATTGTGTTCTGCCATAAGTTCTGACTAATTTAAAATTCAAAATTTTATTATCAAACTCAGAATCTGTTGCCTTACGATAGTCAAATCCCAAACCTGCACTCCAAAATTCATTAAATCTAAAATACGCTTCTGGCATCAAATCAATATACGCAATTCCATCAACATCATCAAAAATCCAAGTCGTCTTGATAGTTCCAGCCAATGTCACCCATGACCATTTTCGCCCTACTCTGAAACCTGTGGAATAAACTGTGTGTGAAAACTCTGGAACTTTTGAACTTCGTTGAAAATTAATTTTAAATAAAGCATCAGATATAATTTCTGAATCACCCGATAAACGATAAACAACACCTAATCCAACATTTGAAAAACCATCATCGTCATGATTAAAATCTTGCTGATATTTTATGTCGGCATCCAATGACATTATACCATTAATACCATATGAAAACTTTTGGGACAATCTCATAAGACTGTCGCTAAAATATCCATTACTTGATGATAAAAAATCCTTAGACGGTGTAAGATACATTGGATCTTCTACGTCATAACCAGAATCTGCATTTGCTGACAAAACTGGAACAAAAGTTGCAATCAAAAAAAACGATAATAACTTAAATTTCATATTCTTCCTCATACTAAAAATATTAGAATAAAAATTACAAACTTTTAAGGTTATAAGAGTTGCCTCGAATTGAAACAACCCTTATAAATATTAGAAGTAAAATATAGCCTGCATACCGAACGAAGTTTCAGAATTATTATCAATTTTTGCAGTTCCTATGTTTGTAAGTTCTGTAACACCGGCTGCTGGCTCATACCACCAAAATCCTAAATTTTTACCATCTGCACTGTTATATACAGATGTCTTTGCATAAAAACTTAAAGCAAATGAATTATATGGTTGCCAGCTGATTGCTGCCCTGACCGAGCCTTGGTTATGCCAGTCGTAATTTCCCAAAAGTGCTTCCATATTCAATGTCCAATCATCATCCAAAACACTAAACATTCCAAAGCCACCTTCTACGTACGTAGCATTGTTACTTCCAGTCTGGTATGCTATAAATAAAGCTGCATCATCATTAGATATTCCATTTCCATAAGAATTACCATCAAAGTTTACAAACCAACCACGTGCCAAAGCATATATTGTAGTTGATTCCATTTTGTATCCACCCTTCAGGTCGACTGTAAAGAAATCTGCCATGTCTTTCTGTCTCTGATAATAAGCAGAAGAATTTGCAATCCATTTTGGTGTATCAGCAAAACGCCATTGCAATCCCAAACCGTACATATTCAAACCAGAATCTGTCATACTATCATCTGGTGCAGTTGCCCAATCCATTGTGTATTTGGAACTATCAAAACGTAACATACCCATAAAAGCCAACTTGTCAGTTATACCATAACTGATGTCTTCTTTTACATTAAATTGTGTCATATCCCATTTTGCAGAAGTATCACTTAATGCAGGACCAGATGTTTGGTTTATAACAAAATCATAAGAACTGGTTGTATAACCTAAATCTGTAACAGAACCAAATTTACCCTTTAATGGTTGAAAGAAAGGGTGTGCCAAATAATATTTACGTTTTGCATAATCACGTGAAGAGTCAGTGCGCGAAGTTCTGTCAGCCGAAGTTGAATTACGATCCCCTAATTCTTTGTATAATTCGCTTCTTTTTGAAGGTTGTACATAATAAAGATCTTTATTATCTTTTACTGCATATGTTCTGGAAGTTGTACGAGTTTCATATTTTTTATAATTAATATTATTCTGAACACGTATACCCGGCGCCGATGTTAAATCAGCGCTTGATGCACCACTGGCACCAAAATTAGTATCTGCCCATACGCTGGACATCCCAAAAACAGCAACTGCCCAAACAAACAAAGACATTTGTTTCTTCATTTATAAACTCCTTGAATTTTGTAATTATTATACCACAAAAAAAGACATCAAAAAAGCGATTAGTGAAAGCTATTAAAAACTTTACAAAATATGCCTTTT
>JAFGMU010000043.1 GCA_016927395.1 Alphaproteobacteria bacterium | reverse complement strand
TACAGTCCTATTTTTTTTATACAAACATATTTTTTGTGCAAAAAATATATGATTCGTTAAGCTATGAATCGTGCAGAAATGGGCTGGATTTTTAAGTCAAGTGTAAATTATCAAAAATAGTTAAAAAAAAATTCCTAAAAATATAGAAAATACTATATATTGTGTCCGAACGAATAAAAACAATACTACCTGTTGATTTTTGTTATCAAAGAGAGAGGGTGCAAAAGAACGGGAAAACACGCACATTAAAGGGCCAGCACGATGAACGAATCTTTGAAGCTATTATCCGACTTAACTTATTATATGAAATATTCAAAATATATGCCGGATAAAAAGCGTCGTGAAACATGGGAAGAAACAGTTATTCGTAACAAAAATATGCATCTAGCAAAATTTCCACAGGTCGCTGATGATATTGAAAATGCTTATCGCCTGGTTATGGAAAAGAAAATCTTGCCATCTATGCGTTCAATGCAATTTGGTGGCGATGCAATACTAAATAACAATGCACGTATGTATAATTGTTCTGTTATTGGAATTGATAAAACAGCTGCTTTTTCTGATTTATTCTACTTGTTATTATGTGGTTGTGGAGTTGGTTTTTCAGTACGTGACAATTTTATTAAAAAATTGCCACAATTGGCAAAACGTTCTGGTAATAAAAAGATTTTTGTCCCAGAAGATTCAATCGAAGGATGGGCTGACTGTACACGTGAATTATTCAAGGCTTACTTTGAAACCGGTAATGATATTGAATTTAATCTTTCTACAATTCGCCCCAAGGGTGCATTGATAAAATCCAGTATGTGCTCTGCACCGGGTCCAGAACCATTAAAAAAGACTTTGGATAATTTGAAAGATATGCTTGATAAAAAGATTGAATCTGGAGAAGACAGATTAACATCTTTGGATTGCTATGATATTTGCTGCTATATTTCCGAGGCTGTATTGGCTGGTGGCGTACGTCGCAGTTCAATGATTTGCTTGTTCGACAAAGAAGATGAATTAATGCTGCACGCCAAAGAAGGCGAATGGTGGAAAGAAAACCCACAACGCGCACTGTCAAACAATTCTGTTCAATTTGATAGAAATAATGTAACACGCGAAGATTTTGATAAAATATTCACCCAGTGTGAAAAATCTGGATGTGGTGAACCAGGTGTTGTTTGGACAAATTCTGACGAATGGTTGGTAAATCCATGCTGTGAAATTTCTATGCCTTCAAATGGTTTTTGCAATCTGACATCTGTTAATCTGGGCAGCGTAGAATCCCAAGAAGATTTTAATGAACGTGCATACTATGCATCTGTATTGGGAACATTACAGGCATCATATACAGACTTTAAATACATTGATCCAAATTGGAAAAAAACTGCTGATGATATGGCATTGATTGGTGTATCACTTACTGGTATTGCATCACACCCTGACCTAACTAAATTGAATTTCAAAGATGCTGCTGAATCAGTAAAAGCTGCTAATAAAAAAATTGCAGATGCAATTGGAATAAAAACTGCTGATCGTATGACAACTGTTAAACCAGACGGTACAGGATCATTAGTTTTGGGAACATCCAGTGGAATCCATCCTTGGCATGCAAAACATTATATACGCAGACTGCGTGTTAATAAAATGGAACCATTATATGGATATATGGTTGAAAACTTCCCGGACTTAATCGAGGATGAAGAATTAAATCCAACTAAGAATGGTGTTATTTCATTGGTTATCAAGGCACCAGATGGCGCTGTTACACGTCGTAATGAAACTGCTATTGAATTTTTGGAACGCGTAAAATACATATTTGAAAACTGGGTTGTACCAGGACATGTTCGTGGTGAAAATTATAATAATGTATCTTGTACTTGCAATGTTAAGAATCATGAATGGGATGAAGTACGTGAATGGATGTGGGCAAATCGTGATAAATATACAGGTATTTCATTATTGCCATATTCAGATGCCAGCTATACCCAGGCACCATTTGAAGATACAAACGAAGATGTTTACAAAGCATTTGCAGAAAACGTACGTGAACTGCATCTGGAAAAAATCGAAGAAGAAAAAAACTTTGTTAACTTTGGTCAAGAAGCTGCATGTTCCGCTGGGGGCTGCGAAGTGATATAATAATAAGTACCGGGATTCATGCGAATCGAATCCAGGTAAACTAACTAGAAAGGGTTTTGCCATGGCTCAGGTTACAACCAAATCAGGCGATACAGGAATGACTCAGCTGAATCCGAACAGGATTGCCAGCAAGACCCACCCTGTCATTGAAATTATGGGTGCAATTGACGAAGTATCTTGTGCTTTGGGTTTGGCCGGGGATAAATTTGACGGAATCCAAACATTTTTATCTGAACTTATGGGATATTTTTATTACAAGGCTGTTGATGATCATCGTATTGCTCAACAAACATGGCAATTAGAAAATTATATATTAACCCACAATAATTCAATTCCTCCGTTTTTTGTAAATCCCAAGGGTTATGTTTCATTAGCACGTGCAATTTGTAGACGTGCAGAAAGACGTGTTGTTGAATTAATGGAATCCGAACGTAAATTGCCAGAAATTGAAAGATACGGTATGAATTTGTCACCAGTTATTCAATATTTAAATAGATTAAGCGATTATTTATTTGTAAAAAGCTTTGAACGTGCAACAGCGCAACCAACATTGTTCAAAGATGAAATGGAAGACGAAGCGCAGCAAAAAGTTGTTGCAGCTTAATAAATTCGCGGGTTACCCGCGTTTTTTATTGATTTTTAAATATTTTTAAAATATAATTGTTCTGATGATGTTTGAATTTACAAGTTTTTCTTCACGTGTTTCATCCCCTTGGGGGATGTAATTTCTATTGCGCTGAATTGCGCACAAATCTATAATCTATTCGTAAATTAATTAAAAATACAAAAGGTATAAAAAAATGCTGGATATTAAATTCATCCGCGAAAATCCGGAAATTGTTAAAAATGCTTGCCGTGTCAAAGGCTTCAAAGATTATACTGATGATATAATTGTTTTGGACGCTCGTGTACGCGAACTGAAAACAATCACTCAAACAAAAACTGCAGAAAAAAATAAGATAACCAAAGAAATTCCAACTGCAACAGACAAAGCGACATTGATTGCAAAATCAAAAACAATCGGTGATGAAATCGCAAGTGATATGGCTGAATTGGCTGACAAAGAAGTTCAACTGAACGACTTGTTGCACCGCGTTCCACAAATTCCGCACCGTGATGTTCCAGTTGGTCCAGACGATAAATCAAACATTGAAGTCAAACGCGTTGGAACACCAAAGAAGACAGATTTTACAACACTTGCACAATGGGATTTATTGGATATGAATGGGTGGTGGGCACCTGAAAAAATTGCACAAATTTGCGGTACACGCACCTATGCACTTATGGGTGAAGCAGCCGAATTGGATTTGGCAATTCAAACATTTGTTATTCAAAAACTGATTGCCAAAGGATTTAATTTTGTTCAATGCCCTGCTATGACTAAACCACAATCTGTATTTGATGCTGGACATTTTATGGGCAGCGATTTATCAGTTATGAACAATGATGTGTTTATGTTGACTGATACTGACCGCTGTTTGGCCGGCACAGCAGAAATTGTTTTGAATTCGATGCATTCTGATGAAATTTTACCAGAATCTGCTTTGCCAATAAAATACGCTGGTCACAGTGAATGCTTTCGCAAAGAAGCCGGTGCCGCAGGACGTGATACACGCGGTCTGGTCCGTTTTCATGAATTTCACAAAGTTGAACAGTATGTTTATTGTAAACCAGAACAAAGTGATGAAATGCATGAACTTTTATTAAACAATCTGTGTGAAGTTATGGAAGATTTGGAATTACCATATCGTGTAATTGCAAATTCAACAGGCGATATGGGATTCAATAAAGTTAAAATGCATGACGTCGAAGCATGGGTACCATCGGAAAATATGTATCGTGAATTAGGAAGTTGTTCATCAATTGGTGACTTCCAGGCACGCAGAACAAATACCCGTTACCGTGAAAACGGCACGAATGAGGTTAAATTCTGTGCAACACTTAATAACACAGGAATTGCACTGCCCCGTGCGATTGTCCCCGTTATTGAAAATCATCAAAATGCAGATGGGTCTGTAAATATTCCGAAGAAACTGCAACCATTAATGGGTGGTCGCAAGACTATTGGTGGCAAAAGATAAAAATCTGGCGAAACATCCGTTTCGCCTTTTTATATAAAAAAATCTTTATGATTCTTGAAAATTGGGAATTTATAGTATATCCTGATAATCACTGTAAAAAACAACTCTGCATTCTGTCTAAAAAATTGAACGCGTCTGGTAAAAATAAAAGGTAAATAAATTGAAAATCAGAAATATTGCAATTATTGCACACGTTGACCATGGTAAAACAACATTGGTTGACAATATGTTAAAACAAGCTGGCACATTCCGTGAAAACGAACGTGTTGCTGAACGCGTTATGGACAGTGGTGACATTGAAAAAGAACGTGGTATTACAATTTCTGCAAAACCAACTTCAATTCAATGGCATGATTATAAAATTAACATCGTAGATACGCCGGGGCACGCTGATTTTGGTGGCGAAGTTGAACGTATTTTATCCATGGTTGACGGTGTTGTATTGATGGTTGACTCTGCCGAAGGACCATTACCACAAACAAAATTCGTATTATCCAAAGCGCTAAAATTGGGATTACGTCCTATTGTTTGTATAAACAAAGTTGACCGCAGCGATGCAAGACCTGACGAAGTATTGTCCGAAACTTTTGATTTATTTGATAAGTTGGGCGCAAATGACAGCCAGTTAGATTTTCCGTATCTTTATGCTGTTGGTCGCGATGGTTGGGCAGTTCGTAATTTGAATGATGAACACAAAGATTTGACACCATTGTTCCAATTGATTGTGGATCATGTACCTGCACCAGATTGTAACGGTACCAGATGCCAATTGGATGCACCTTTTAAAATGTTGGCAACAACATTAGAGGCAGACCCATACGTTGGTAGAATTCTTACTGGAAAAATTGAATCAGGTAATGTTCGCATAGGTCAACCGGTCAAAGCAATCAATATGCAGGGCACCGTTGTTGAACAAGCAAAAATAACTAAAATTATTGAACATCGTGGTATTGAAAAAGTATCTTTGGAAACAGCATCTGCTGGTGACATTGTTGTTATTGCCGGATTTTCCAAGGCAACCGTTGCTGACACATTATGTGACTTGTCTGTTACTGAACCAATTCCTGCAATGCCAATTGATCCACCAACCCTGACAATGACATTTTTCGTTAACACTTCCCCATTGGCGGGACGCAGTGGTGGTAAAAAACTAACATCACGTATGATTGGTGAAAGATTATTCCGCGAGGCTGAAACAAACATCGCGCTTAAGGTTACTCAGAGTTCAAATAATGAAGCATTTGAAGTATCCGGTCGTGGTGAATTACAATTGGGTATTTTGATTGAAACAATGCGCCGCGAAGGGTTTGAATTGTCTGTATCACGCCCTCGCGTTGTGACCAGAACCGCCGAAGATGGGACAATATTGGAACCAATCGAAGATGTTGTTATCGACGTTGATGATGAGTTTTCAGGTGTTGTTATTGAAAAAATGACAAAACGCAAGGCGACTATTACAGAAATGAAACCATCGGGTGTTGGTAAAACACGTATTGTATTTTCAGCGCCATCACGCGGTTTGATTGGGTATTTATCAGAATTCAGAACGGACACTCGTGGTACTGGGATTATGAACCGTATATTTGCAGAATACGCACAGTTCCGTGGTCCGATTGAACAATACAGACCTGGTGTTTTGGTATCTATGGAAAATGGCGCGGCGGCGACTTATGCTCTGTTTAACTTGCAACCACGTGGAACACTGTTTATTGGTCCACAAACCCAGGTTTATTCAGGTATGATTGTTGGTGAACACAGCAAAGAAAATGATTTGGAAATAAATCCGATTAAGGGTAAAGAACTGACAAATATGCGCGCAGCGGGTGCCGATGAAAAACAATTCCTGGCACCACCACGTAAAATGTCATTAGAAGAAGCATTGTCATATATCCAAGATGACGAATTGGTTGAAGTAACACCTGATACAATTCGTCTGCGCAAAAAAGAGTTGGATAGTAATTTACGCAAAAAGGCAAAACGTTCAGCCGAGGCCTAGTGCTGTTTCAGAATTTTTTTCATCCATGTACGATATCTGCCACGGCGTTCACGCCCAGGAACAAATCCGGCAGATAATCTAACTATCAAATGTTTGATATTATTCATAAATACACTGCCCTTGGTCTTTTTATAATAATGCATGGCATTCTTGTATTCTTTCCACGCATCTTTATCAAAAGCCAAGTCTTCGTCCGAATATTTAAATCCATGATCATAAAAAAATTGATGCATGTATTTATTTATGCCGATTATTTGTGGAGCACTGTCAAAGTGATCTGTTTTTACCGACTCTATAGAACCAGATATAAATACAGATTCAATATTTTTCATATTGTTTATAAGATACTGAACAGTTGCACTGCATTTTTTTCTTTTGCTGCGCCTAATTTGTATAACCTGACCACCATCTGGCATAAAAAGTGCAAGGTGCAAAGCAGTTCCAGCACAGCCAGCCAAAGATTTACAGGTTTTCATGTATGCTATTTGTTTTTCCAAAGGTAACAATTCCGGATAAACAACGTGATACCCGTTTTGTTCAAATATTTTTTGAACCCTTTCTTCTCCGTATGTTTTTCTTGTTTTTAATGCGACACGTGATACATAAATCTTTTCATAAACATTTTCCAATGGTTCTATATTCTGGGATATTTTATCAAAGACCGATTTGAATCCATAAGAGGTATAAAGCGGTATATTAAATCCCTGATCAGGTACAATAACATTTCTAAATTGTGTAGTTTTATCCAATATGATTATATTTTTTCTTTTTACGCCTATCAGTTCAATTAATTTGTACATATATTCGGGAACATCACAATGTTTATTATTAATCAAAACAACTTTCATATTTTTATAATTATCCATCAACAATGCCCATGCCCTGTTCATATGTTCTAATAAAAAATGACCAAATGCTGGATAAACATTGCCAAAGAACAAAACATCTTCATCAACAAATGGAATTTCAACAATATGTTTTATTTTTGGAATAAATTGGCCGTTTTTTTCACGCATTTGACTGGATGATTTTACAAATTTTTTATCTTTTGTAAAAACCCCAAATCCTTTTAATCCTTCATTTACGATTATTCCATTCGGAATTTCTGAAACGGATATTGATTTTACAAATTGTTTTTTTATTTTATTATTTAAATATT
>JAFGMU010000007.1 GCA_016927395.1 Alphaproteobacteria bacterium | reverse complement strand
TGAAAATTATACCCCCACAAAACGCAAATTTCGCTCCTAAAAATCGGTTTAAAAAGCACTAAAAAATCCCAATCTTTCGATTGAGATTTTTTATTTGTTTTATATTAAAAAATTAAGTAAAAACAATAACTTATTCTGGTCGGGGCGAAAGGATTCGAACCTTCGACATCTTGGTCCCAAACCAAGCACTCTACCAGGCTGAGCTACACCCCGAAACAGACACGATTATAACAATATTTTTTTAAAATGCAAATTATAAAATTTATTTTCTTCTTGTCTAAAATTAACAAACTTTCTAGAATGAAATATATGAAAAAGATTTTAAGTTTTTTAATTTGTTTTCTGACTCTGTTTTCTGTGGATGCATTGGCCACAAGTAGATCTGCTGCTGATTTTATGAGTAAAGAAGCATATTCAAATCTGTACCCATACATGAACAATAAAATGCGGGTCAAGTTGAATCAAGGAACCAGCCCAACAACAACCCAAGATGCTGTATCAACAATTGCCAGAACAACCCCAGATTACACAACTGGACGCCGCGTAGTTTCACGTTCATCCGCGCGCAGTGCAACCACAGGAACATCTTATGGTACACCTGTTACATACACAACATCTGCACGTGCAGGCATATCACCAACGACACAGATAGTACAAAACCGACGTGTTGTTCCACGTGGAGTCCAATCTGTGGCACGCTCTTCAAGATTGGACAGTTCTTATGTTTACAGAACCAATGTCGCAGCAGATGCCGCTGCAATAACATCTAATACTACTTCTTTGTCATCGGATCGCTGTTTAGCAGATTATATTCAGTGTATGAATGGATACTGTGAGCGCGAAAAAACTGAATATAATCGTTGTTATTGCAGTGCAAAACTGGCCCAAATTGACGCAAAATATCAACCCGAAATAGATTCACTGATTCAACAAATATTGCAACTTCAAAACTCTGGTACATATACCGAAGAAGAAATGAACCAATACTGGGAAGAAAAAGTAGGACAGTACACAGGTGAAAATTCTTGGATAAATTTGGACAATGCGCTGGATATAAACTGGGCGGACACAGAAAGTCGTGTCCGTGGTCAGCAGGCATTTTTAACAGGTCATGAATACTGTTCTCAACATCTGCAAGGTTGTTATTACATGGCTGATAACATGCGTGATGCATATCGTTCGGAAATTTCACGTGACTGCGCAAAATATGAAAATTCTTTGCAAAAAGTAAAAGAAGTTGCCGAAAGCGTTGTTGAAAATTACAACGGCGACTAATTTTTTGTTTCTTCACACATTCTGTTGTGTTTATAAATATTTCGTGCCAAATCGTCACTTATTTTATCCCAATCTGAATCACGACCGTATATTGGTTCACATGTAATCTGTGAACAATTATCAATCCTGGATTGTGTATTTGTTCCGCAAGCTGTTACGAATAACATCAGTGGCAGTATGATTAGTTTCTGCATTTATTTTTCCTTTTATATTATTTATGTTTTGAATATCAGAAATATTTTGTGATGCGAATTTCAAGCGGCATTCTTCGAATCCAATTCGGCCACCAATCCAATACGCAGCAAAAATAATCAGTATAAATCCCAATATGGGGTATATTTTGTTCATTTTTTTCCTTTTATAAAAAAACCGCACAATTGTGCGGTTTTTAAGTTTTCTAAATTTTTTCAGAAATTAAATAGAATGATGCAGATGCGCAGTTTTAGACAAAGGGAGTGTATTAAACATACATGACCGAAGTCGAAAACAAGCAGATGCGTTATTATATTTAATTTATTATCCGTTCATTGCTGAAAAGAAGTCACCATTTGTCTTTGTTGTGCGCAATTTATCCAACAGGAATTCCATCGCTTCCAATGTTCCCATAGGGTTAATTATGCGGCGCAAAACATACATCTTTGAAAGAACATCTTTGCTGACCAATAAATCTTCTTTACGTGTACCGGACTTGGTAATGTCAATTGCTGGGTAAACACGTTTGTCGGACAATTTTCTGTCCAAAATAATTTCACTATTTCCGGTTCCTTTGAATTCTTCAAAAATAACTTCGTCCATTTTGGATCCAGTATCAACCAATGCAGTTGCTATAATAGTCAAGCTGCCGCCACCTTCGATATTACGCGCAGCACCAAAGAAACGTTTCGGACGTTGTAATGCATACGCGTCAACACCACCAGTTAAAACCTTACCGCTGCTTGGTACAACTGTATTGTACGCACGGCCCAAACGTGTAATAGAATCCAATAAAATTACAACATCCTGCCCTGCTTCGACCAGACGTTTTGCTTTTTCTATAACCATTTCAGCAACTTGGATATGACGAGCAGCTGGTTCGTCAAAAGTACTGGATATAACTTCGCCTTTTACACTGCGCTGCATATCGGTAACTTCTTCAGGACGTTCATCAATCAACAAAACTATCAATTTCACTTCTGGATAATTTGTTGCAACAGAATGTGCAATATTCTGTAACATAACTGTTTTACCAGTACGCGGAGGAGCAACAATTAAAGAACGCTGACCTTTACCTGTTGGTGCAATTAAATCAATAACGCGGGCTGACAATGAACGACCTTTGTCTTTTTCATTTTCAACTTCCATTTTCAATATTTCATCAGGATACAATGGTGTCATATCATCAAAAGAAACACGATGACGAAGATTTTCAGGATCAGCACCATTTACACGTTCAATTGTTTCCAATGCAAAATAACGTTCTGATTCATTTTGTGGTGCTTGGATTTGACCTTCGATATAATCACCTGTCTTCAAGCCGTATTTTTTTATTAAATTCGGGGATACATACAAATCATCTGGTCCAGCCAAATAATTACTTTCTGGGGCACGCAAGAATCCAAAACCGTCCTGCATACGTTCCAAAACTCCATCACCAATCAATGTTGTTTTTTTATCCAGTGCAATAATGCGCAATACCGCAAATCGCAATTGCTGAACATTCAGCTGAGACGGGTTTTCAATACCCATATCCTCTGCCATTTTTAAAAGTTGTTGTGGCGTTTTAGCCTTTAATTCATTTACGTGCATGTAATCATCCTATGGAAATTTTTTATAAACGAGAGATTTCTCGTTTTCTCACTACACTTTAATTATAGTTCGGATATGTAAAAAAGTCAAGTATCTGTAGATTTACATAAAAAAAAGATTATAAAAAAATGCAGGGTTTCCCCTGCAAACTTAAATATACAAATAAAACTGTATTATATTGTAATATCTTTTTCACGATTCAAGGCAGCACGTGTCTGAGCATCAGTCATACCAGCTTTGGACATAGCATTAACAAGAGCATTAGCAATGTTAAAAGGATTACCAACAGATTTTTTGGCAACTTCTTCTGCACCTTTTACAAAATTATTTTTATCGATTACGCCCATTTAATTGCCTCTTAAATAAACATTCTCAGTTAAGAGAATATACTAATAAATGTTTTTTGTCAAGTATTATTACATAATCCCTAACAAAATAAATTGGTTCTTATTATTCTGTACAACCATACATACCACAATCTTCACCAGGGTTTGGTTGATTTGAATTCATTTCATTTGATTGATTTGGATTTCTTTCAACTTCAACCGATGCAACTGGAACTGTTTTACCTGGTTCCATATAATGAACTTCTTTTACAACACGGACACGACGGTTTTCGGCATTTGGAACACCATTTCCTGTTGGAACTTTGTTATCGTGTTCACCAGCAGAAACAGAAACTATCTGAGATGCTGGAATACCATATTTTACCAACATTTTCTGTACAGCTTCGGCACGACGACCCCCCAAAGCGTAATTATAAGAATCACTGCCAACAGTATCCGTATGACCAACTACAGAAACTTTGATATTTTTATTTTCTTGGGTTGCTGTTGCTAGTTTACGTATTAAATCCTGGTATTCTGGTTTAATTGTTGCTTTGTTAAAATCGAAACGAATTTCAAAAATTTCTTCCATTACATGCTGTTTTGGTTCCAATGGAATCTGTTGTACTTTTAACACTGTTTTTTCACCAGTTGCTTCTTGGATTTTATCCAATCTAGCATTTATCGCTGCCAATTCAGAACGCATTGCCATCATCATGTTGATAAATTCTTCGCGGCTTACCATTTCTTCACCAATTTGCGGTATATTTTCCTGGGTCACAGAAGTTTCATCAGTTACATCATTTGCAACATCGCCATCACTTACCGCACTGCCATTGCTGTAAATATTTTGATTAAATACCATTGGTTGAACTGGAACCGGATTTATCAAATTGTCTGGAATATTAACATTATTTACAATAATAACACCATCACGTGCACGACCTGCACCATTCATAGCAGACATTTTATCGGTTTCTGGATAATAAGATTCTGTAACGGTTTTCTGTGCCCGGACAACAGTGCTGGTTTTTGTTTCCGTACTTTCCAATGTTTTTCCACCACAATCCAGTGCTGACATAGCTTTTTCAAAACGGTCATGACATTCTGTTGCAGTACCCGTTTGTCCACTGGCAGATGCAGACAACCAGCAATCAAATTTAGCCTGGGCTTCGGCTGCAACCCCGGGATTTGTTTCCGAAGCATCATTTTTCAATTCATCTAACAATCTGTTATAAGCATTATGAATTTCAAAACTTTCGTCTTGGTTGCTTATTACCCAATTATCCAAACTTTCTGGAAAAGGCAATTCACCTGAAAATGCAGCAACAGATTTTTGTGCAAATATTTCGCCAATATCCGGATGACCACTGGTTTTGGTGTTATAAATAGAATAAGAACGATAATTCATAGCCAACTGATTCAAGAAAGAATCTTTGTGCGGCGCAGAATAAACATCCAAAGATTCAACATAATCGACCGTTGGTGTTGCAACTGGTATATTAATTTGATCTGTGTTTTTTGTTCCACCCAATCCTGCGCATGCAGATAAAAATAAAACTGAAATCAATATATATGATTTATTCTTCATAAAATCCTCGTTCAAACTTTATTCAATTATACGAATTTAGGACATGCGAGTAAAGTGAAAAAGTTAATAGAAAAAGACAATTTTAATTTATTATCAATTGGCTATTTGTTCATGAACTGTGCCGCAACCGTACCCAGTGATCCAACTGCACCAGCTGCACCACCAGAACCAAAAGAACTTACTTGTTCCATTATGGTACCTGTATTTGTCTTAGTACCCACACTGCCAGCTGTATTAACCAGGAACTGACCCCACAACGCTTTCTTTTTGGCACTTAGCTTTGCACTTGAACAAGTTTCAACCTTGTTCATAAGTTTGGCTGCCATTGTTGCCTCGGACGGTTTATAGTCAGATGGATCAAAATCAATCAATGCAAATAAATCGTATGTATCAGATGCCGTTATTTCATTACCAGGACAATACTGTTGACCATCTTTGCAATATGTACCCTTACCTGTTTTTGGGAACCACTGCCAAACCATATTATCATTTCCTGGACCTTGGAACGTATTGTAACAAGTTGTCATTCCCGGCGCGTATGTTGTTTGTATCGATGTTTTATAACCCATACCATCTTGTGAACTACATGGATTACGACCATTTATTGTACTTTTTTCTTCATAACTTGCTGAACCTGTTTTTGCCCATTCTTTCAGCATATTATCAACAAAAATCATTTCTTGGTTTGTTGGGATACATTCTTCTGATAAATTCTTTTGCTTTGCATTTACTTCCATAACACCAGAAACCAGACCTATTACACTTGGAACTAAACTGGTTGCACCTTCGCTGCCGGCGGACGCCTTGGTTGCGACTGGGGCTGCCTTTTTAACTTGAAAAGCCGCGCTGGCCGAGAATAACGGCGCAACGCAAATTATAGCTATTAAAAATCGAAAAGTTTTCTTCATTCTCTCTTGCTTTATTATATCATAAAAAAAAATACTATAAAATATAAAAATTGCTTTTTAATTTTCGGTATTCTAAACTGTGCGCATGCAACGAGATAATCGTAACTTTATAATTTTTGATAAACACAAACGTTGGAAACGTTTATGGCAGTTCTTTTTTACAGGCTGGGGATTAGTTATGGTGGCAGCATTGGTTGCTGGTACGCTTTTTACAAAACAATTATTGTGGACACCCATATCTGCGATAAATATGAAAGAAATTGTCACAAATCAATTTAAAATGTCAAATGCTTCGTTCTCTGGCACTGACAAAAATGGTGAACCGTTTAAGATTAATGCTGCCAGTGCACGCCAAGAATATAATAATCCAGATATGATTTATATAGAAAAGGTTAATGGTACAATTGTTCGAATTACAGACGGAAAAAAAATAAAAGATAAAATCAAGGCCGATACTGGTCAATATAATAGAAACGATAAAACTATTAAATTATTCGGAAATGTACGTGTTGATTCCGATAATGGTGATAAAATTTTAACAGACGAATTGGTGGTACAATTATGAGACAAAGTGTTCTAAAAATTCAGCATCTATCTAAAACCTATGGAAAACGCATGGTAATAAAAGATATTTCCATGGATGTAAAGCAAGGCGAATCGGTCGGATTATTGGGACCAAATGGTGCTGGAAAAACGACTGCTTTTTATTGCATAACTGGACAATTAAATGCAACTGGGGGACAGATATTTTTGAATTCCCAGGATATTACACATTTACCATTTTATCAACGTGCCAGATTGCATATTGGATACCTGCCCCAGGAAAATAGTGTATTTCGCGGATTAACCGTTGAACAAAACATTATGGCGATTTTGGAAGTTGTTGAACCAGACAGAAAAAAACGCAAAAGAAAACTGGACGATTTATTGGAAGAATTTTCAATTACAGATTTACGCACCAGTCCTGCGACTGCTTTGTCCGGTGGTGAACGCAGACGTGTTGAAATTGCACGTGCGCTGGCCAATGATCCAAAATTCATCTTATTGGACGAACCATTTGCAGGAATTGATCCGATTGCTGTTAACGATATTCGTGGATTGGTATCACAATTAAAAAATCGTGGATTGGGTGTTATTATTACCGACCACAACGTACGTGAAACACTTGGAATTACAGATCGCAGCTATGTTTTGCACGATGGAAAGATATTAAAACATGGAACAACCACTGAAATTGTCAAAGACGAAATGGTTAAAAAAGTTTATCTGGGCGAAGATTTTATTTTGTAAAAAAAAGCGTTTAAAAACGCTTTTTTTTATTATTATTTTAGAATCTGTATGAACCTGACAATCTGACTTTATGAATCTGAGTATCGGCATTATATTGATAACGGTAATCAATTCCAAACTGTGCACCATTCGCCGACAAGAATTCTATACCAGCACCAGCGTTCGCCCACAAAGGATCACTTTCAACCTTATAAGTTTCATATTCATTTGCCATTGCAAATTTGAATTGTGCATCTGGTCTGCCAGCCAGGTCGTATTCAAAACCAACTGAAATATTTGGTCGTATCTGGAACCAGCTGGATGTATAAATTCTTTTTTGTGCAATCAAAGAATATCCAGGCGTCAGTATAAAATACCCATCAGATTGCAAATTCATATAATCAAAATTTCCAGATTTTTCATTTATTGTAAACCCAGAACTATATCCAGCCCTGGCATATAAATTACCAACAATATATTGATTCAAAATATCATGCATCAATCCCCATTCTGAAATCAAACTGAACGATGTTCCATTTCCTGATATTGGTTCTACAAAATTATTTTCACGCGAAACATCTATCATAGAAACATCTAAAAATGCATTTCCATACGCACGTACATTTTTATCCAGTATTTTCATCAAATAACCACCAATACCAAAATTAGTATTTGAAACATCTACGTTTACTATACCATCTACTGTTTGACCCAATTTATATGAAATATCTATATTATCAACACTGCTGCCATTTGTACGTGTTACTCGACCAGTTAATCCCAATAACAAAGTTTCTGATTCTTTCCAATCAAATCCACCGGAAACGGACAAACGATCACCATTGGCACGATTATCACCACCAACTTTTTGTGTAAACATTCCAAAGTCAGCATCCAACCAAGATTTTTTCAGTTTTCTATTTCTGTTCCAAATAAATTCATCAAACATACGATCTTCCATATCGCGGAAACTGGTATGTTCATTCATTGAAATACTTCCTGCGATTTGATCAATTTCAGTTGGTTGGAACAAACGGCTGAAACGTGTCAGATAAATTCCATTATGATCCAATTGATATTGTTCCATACGAGAATACAGTTCGCTTGCGACTTCTTCCATATATGTATTTTGGAAAACAACAGGTATAGTTTCTATTGGATTACGATTCAAAAATCCCAAATCTTCCAGACGACCGGAAATCAATTTATCCAAAGCACCTGCTGCTGCATATTCGCCGTTTGTATGAATATCTTCGCGACCAACAATTGGTTGGATTTTGAAAACTTCAACAGGTCCACCAAATCTTGGATCAAACACAACATACAAACTGTCAGAATTACCATCACCATTAGTATCACGAACTGAAATATAAGCCGGCAAATCAGTATCATCTGTGCTGCCATTACCCAAAGAATCCAAATAGTTATAACACATGCTGCCATCTGCATTGCAGAATTTTACATACAAATTACGTGTCTTTAATCCTAATTCATCAATACCATCATCAGCGTGTAACAACCATATTGCGCTGCCTTGATCGACTATGTCAAAAATATCAACACCAATTTGTGAATAATCTAATGCGCCAACAGTCCCGGAACCCAAAGTTGTAATATTTGATATAAATTTTCCGTTTATTGAAATCAAAGGTTCAGCGCTGGATCCATTAGTTATTTGTCCCAATGTATCATCATCAGTTAAACTTACTGTTGACCAATAATTATGTCCAGTTGTGCCGCGTGATAAAACAGCAGAATGCAACATGCTGGTGTCATCAAATAAGTAATCACCGCCAACAACCATTCTTTCCAAACCAAATATAGAAACATTGCCATTAATATTTCCATCAACATTCATTGTTAACCAATCTGTACCATTTGCAGCTATGATTAAATTCTGGGCGTTTATATCACCACCAACATTCAAATCGCTGGTATTCAGAATCAAATTTCCAGAAGTTTGATTTATACTTCCCACGGCAACACTTGCCGCATTTATAAGATAATCCGGCATTAAAATATTTACAGAACCATTTGTTGGTGTAGTAACAGCATTCTGCAATAAACCACCCGACAAAGTTACAGCACCAACAGAATCCAATTCGGTTCCTGTTATTTCTGTTGCACCTGGTGCTGTTGATGTAAAGCTGTTAACATTTGTAATATCATCGGTATTTATTTCCAAATATCCTGAATTTTCAACATCACCCAAAGTAATATCATTAGAATTTAATATCAAATTACCAACGTTAACTATACCACCTGTTAACACACTGTTTGCTGTGATTTCCATATTTGCAGCACTGTTCAAATTCAAATCTCCTGCAACGGACAAATCTGAAATATCGTATGTAGCTGTATATTGTACCGCATTAAAATCACCACCAATTGTGAAATTATTAGACGAGAAAACAGTATTATGAACAGTTAAATTCAACATACCAGTTACATCACCTTGAACAACATCACCTGTGACAGAAATATCTCCGCTGACAGCTATATCGACTGTATTTAAATTCAGGTATCCACCAGTTACCGATAATAATGCAAAATCAACATTGTCGGCTGTGATTTCCATACTTCCTGCGGTCGAAGATAATAAATTAGTAGAAACACCAGCACCAGACAATGTAATATATCCGCTGTTATTTATATCATTAACATCAATCGCCCCACCAGTTGCTGATATTGAAATAGTACCTGTATTATTTATATCTGCAACAGAAACAGAAATGGCATTAACATCCATAATTCCTGAATTATTAATATTATCTGAAATATTAATATTATTATCAGCAGTTAAATCAAATTCACCATCAATACTTAATACACCATTCAAATAAATTTCATCAATTGAATCCAAAGTTAATTTATTACCAGATCCAACTGAAACACCGCCATCAACATATATATCACCACCTGTTCCACTGGTCTGCAAAGTCAAATCAGTTGTGTCTTTTATAACAAATCCAGTCAAAGGTTCCGATCCACCATCAAACCAAATTCCATTTTGAATATTTATAACATCATCTATTGCCTGTGTGGCACTTATAACAGTTCCGCGCGCAATAAATTTTCCATTACCTGATAATGAACCAATTTCTGAATTTGTTGCACCAAAATCAATTATACCACCAGAAGAAGAAACAACTGTATCATCTATATACAAGTTTGATGTTGTACCCTGACCAAATATTAATCTGCCTTTATTTGATGCCAATGCACCACCAGTAATATCAACAACTGACGCATCCAATGTGATTGTTCTGGAAATATCATTATCCTGGGCGATTACATTACCTGTAATATTTATATTTCCACCAGTCGAAGACATTAAAAATGACTGACTGCCACCGGCCATCACATCAACATTTCCAGCGCCAGATGCCACAGTTGCACTGGCTGTTAAATTTCCAGCAATTGTTACATTTCCACCGACTGTTACTGTATTTGTACTGGCACCAAAATTCAAAGAACCACCTGTAACAGATAAATCATTATCAACAGATATTGAACCAATCAGTGATTCCAAATTTACAACGCCACCCTGTGAACTGATTCCACCAATCTGAACTGAACCACCACCAGAATCAGATCCACGAACATTTGTTGTACCAAGAATGTTTATAATTGAACCATCAATATTTATTTCTCTGGATTCAATAGTTATAATTCCACCAAAATTATTTGTAATATTTGACGCAACATTAAAAACACCAGTACTAGTAGAAGTTGAAACATCAATCTGACCTGTATTAGCAATTGAACTTAAATTTATAACATCCGAATTCAGAATTAAACCACCATTATTATTAATTGTACCAACAACATTTATTTCATTTATTGCTGTCAATATGGTTCCTGAATTATTTGAATTTGTGATTCCAGACGTCAAATAAATTCCACCAGCAGCATCTGTTGATGTCATAGATAATTCATAACCATCATTTTGAATTGATGTTGCATTTATTGATTGACCTTGCAAATTCATATTGGCATTGGTATTACCACTGATACCATTAACGATATTTGTTGCATCTATATTGCCATTATTAACAACCAATTCCATTGAATCCAAATTGTTTGCAAAAACCTGCAACCAAGAATCCGCTGGCATACCCGCACCAAAATCCAAAGTTCCTGTGTTCAAAGAAAAACTATTACCAGAATTCATTCCGCTTAAATCTACACCATATTCAAAATGTGTATTTCCTGATACAACAGCCTGGAAATCGCCAACATTAACAAAAGAGGCATTAGAAACATCACCGCCATTGATTGTAAGATTTGAAACATTCAAATTCATAATACCTGATGTATTATCATTTTTTATAGTTCCGGATACTGTTACATTCGCTGCGTTCAAATCCATTTGATTGCCTGAATTTTCAACACTTCCAGACGCAGTTAAATTACCAGTTAAATTTATATCCATCAAACCAGTATTATTTTGTATATCGGCCGCAATAAGATTAACAGCATTAATAGTCGCAGCCCCAGAAGTCCCACCAGTTACAAAATCTGTAACAGATGTATCACCAGATGTTGTAAATGTAATATCACCACCAGTGCTGGTGACCGAGCCCGCATTAATAGATGCTGCTGAAACAGAAAAATCATCTGAACTGTTAACAGTGCCAGTTGTAAATATTCCAATATTTGCAATATTTATTGTGCCTGTGTTTAATATACTGCCAAAACTAACATTGGTTGCTTGGTTAATTCCAAAACTTTTTCCTGAATAAACATTTAAAGAACCTGCAACATTTATAATACCATCAGAATTTATAGTAAAAGTTGGATCAATTCCAGTTTCTGCATATAATTGTCCTGTGGGCGATCCCAAATCATTCTGTCCAATATACATATTCCCAGCCAGAACAATTCCATCAACACCAACCTTGATACCGTTTCCGGATTGAATAATAATTGATTCACCTGCATTTAATCCAGTAATACTGCCGTCTTCGCCGACCGAATGTCCGGTCCCAGGATTATAAGTTACAGCCATTGCAGAAAAAGGTGCAAGGCAGAGTACAAAAGATAATAGCTTTTTTATCATATTTATGTTTATTTAGTGTCACACTTGTGCTTATATTGTACCATAAATCGGTACCAAGACCAAGCGAAACAATATCAATTTTTAGTAAATTTTTGGAAAAAGGAGAAAAATTTATGTTTTTAATAAAAAATATTCATAGTCGACAAATTATTGATAGCCGTGGCAACCCAACAATTGAATGTGATGTTGAGTTATCTGGTGGTGCAATTGGACGTGCGGCTGTACCCAGTGGCGCATCCACCGGCAGCTTTGAAGCATTGGAATTGCGTGATGGTGGTTCTGCATTCATGGGAAAAGGTGTTTTAAAAGCTGTAAAAAATGTAAATGAAATTATAAAACCTTCCCTGATTGGTCTGGACGCTTCAAAACAATCCGAAATTGATAATAAAATGATTGAAATGGACAGCACTGCAAACAAAGAAAACTTGGGTGCAAATGCAATTTTATCAGTATCTTTGGCAATTGCACATGCTGTTGCAAAACAAAAAAATATTCCTTTGTATAAGTATATTGCAGAAATTTATGGAAACTCACATCCTGATTTGTTACCACGCCCAATGATGAACATTATAAACGGTGGTGCACACGCAGACAATGGGCTGGACGCCCAGGAATTTATGATTATACCAAATGGTGCAAAAAGCGAAAGCGATGCAATTCGTATGGGGTCTGAAATTTTCCATAACTTGAAATCAATTTTGAAAAAATCTGGTAATTCTACAAACGTTGGTGACGAAGGCGGATTTGCTCCGAAC
>JAFGMU010000042.1 GCA_016927395.1 Alphaproteobacteria bacterium | reverse complement strand
GAACCAAACCACCCAAAAAAGTTCCAGTGGTCAGAATAATTGACTTGGCAGAATATTTTTTATTTATGATTTTATTTTCTAAATCCAGTTTTTCAACAGATTCAAAAATAATATTTAAATTTTTATATTCAGATAAAATCGATTTTATTGCGTTGTGATATAAATTTCTGTCGATTTGTGCACGTAACGCCTGGGTAGCTGCGCCATGACTGGCATTTAACATTCGCCAATGGATTCCTGATAAGTCAGCTGCAACGGGCATAACACCACCCAGTGCGTCGATTTCAGAAACCATTTGTGATTTGCCAGGTCCACCAATACTGGGGTTACATGACATCGCACCCAAATCTGAATCTGATTTTGTGAATAATGCGACGGTCGCACCACGACGAGCAGCCGCTGCTGCAGCTTCGACCCCGGCGTGACCGCCACCAATAATAATCACATCAAATTCATTCATAGATTAAAAACGTCCCAATCCACCATTTATATGTAATGTTTGACCATTGATATAACCTGCTTCGTCGGATGCCAGGAATACACAGGCTGCTGCAACGTCTGATGGTTCACCAAATCGGCCAGATGGAATCTGTGCAAAATATGTTGTCTTTTGTTCATCTGTTAAAACATCAGTCATTGGTGTTTTAATAAATCCAGGTGCAATACAGTTTGCTGTAACACCGCGTGACGCTGTTGGTTCAGCTGCAATTGATTTTGTCATTGCAATCATTCCACCCTTACTGGCTGCATAGTTTGCCTGGCCTGGCCCGCCGATTGCACCCACAATTGAAGCCATATTAATAATACGTCCAAATTTATTTTTCATCATTGGCATAATTGCAGCGCGGCACAATTTGAAGGTAGAGCGCAAATTTGTGTTTATAACATCATCAAATTGTTCATCTGTCATACGCATCAACAATGTATCTTTTGTAATACCAGCATTATTTACTAATATGTCGATTTTACCGGCTTTTTCGATAGTTTCTTTAATCAATTCTTCTGCTGCACCATCTTTTGAAACATCCATTGCAATTTTGATATAAGAATCATCAAATTCAGAATCCAATTTTGCCTGATTGCGTCCAGTTACGACAACGCGTGCACCAGCGTCGCGCATTTGTTTTGCAATTGCAATACCAATACCGCCAGTTGCACCAGTAATTAAAGCCACTTTATCTTTTAACGAAAACATTTTTACTTCCTTCTTTTTTATTTATCTATCTATATTTTTGTTGTAAACCAATTTTTCTTCTTTCTTGGGCACGTTTACGATGCGCAGAACTTCTGCCGGCACGACATTTTGTATATGTAATCTGATTTGATAAATCAAAAATCTTAATTATATCTTTTTGACACAAATCATATGGCAAATCCAACGATAATATTTTTTCAAAAACTATCTTGGACCTTCTGACAACATTATTTATAACATACCCTGCTTTATGAATATCTGGTTGTGACATAACTAAATCTCTAACTTCCTTGCTGTGATTGATGGTTCGATTCTTGGAACCATTCCAGTCAGAACACTGCCAGGGCCAACTTCAATAGTTTCAGTGATTCCCAATGCAGGCATAGCCAATACAGATTCACGCCAACGAACACCATGTGTAATTTGATAAACCAGCGCATCTTTGATTTCTGTGGGATCCATCAAAGGTGAACATGTTTTGTTTGAAATCAATGGAACACTTGGAATATTCATTTTTATACCAACCAAAGCCAATTCCATTTCAGTTGCAACTGGTGCCATTAATCTAGAATGTGGTGGAACAGACAATGGTAATAACATTGCGCGTTTTGCCCCTGCTTCTTTGGCTAATTCCATTGCAATTTCAATTGCAGGTTTTGAACCTGATATAACAATCTGTCCAGGTGCATTATCATTTGCAATATCACAAACCATATCTGTACCCGCTTTTTCTTCTGATGTGCGACAAATTTCATTTAATTTTTCAACATCAATTCCCATAATAACTGCCATTGCGCCCTGACCAATCGGTACAGCACGTTGCATAGAATCACCACGAACCCGCAGCAGTTTCGCAGTATCACCTAATGATAATGCACCAGCTGCACACAGTGCTGTATATTCACCCAATGAATGTCCTGCAACAAAAGATATTTCATCCATATTCAGTTTGCTTGTTTCAATTGCAACGCGCAGCATTGCCATAGAAGTTGCAAAAATAGCAGGTTGAACATTTGCAGTCAGTGTCAGTTCTTCCATTGGACCATTGAAAATAATATCCGATAATTTTTGATTTAATGCTTCATCGACTTCGTTAAATACATCACGAGCGACAGCAAAGTTATCATACAGTTCTTTGCCCATACCTACGGCTTGGCTGCCTTGGCCTGGGAATATTAAAATAGAAGACATAGCATTTCCTTTGTTGAATACAGTTTAAATTATACTTTGCGAAAACTGAATTCGCAACCGCAATAATTTTGACGATAAAAGCCGGCTTTTTTATTTATTTCACTGCGCAACGATTCGTTCCAAATTATTGGTAAATAATTGATTTTTGAAATTGTATCGTTTGCAGATGTATCAACCTGGGATTGGTCTTTGTGTTTTGAAACACCAAATACAGACGCGATTGCATTATAACCATTTTCCAATGCCCATTGTTGCGCAAATTTGAATCGATATTTGAAACATTCACTGCAACGGGATCCTCGTTCAGGTTCATTTTCCAATCCATGAACATATTCCAACCAATTATTATGGTCCCAGTCGCCAACTGCGTATTTAACACCCAAACTTTCACAGTGTTTTATCTGTTCATCCAATCTTTTTTGATATTCGGTCTGTGGATATATGTTTGGATTGTAAAAAAGAACAATAAAATCGGATGTTTCTGGAAATTCCCCATCTGCCAATTGTTTAATAGCCCCAGCAGAGCAAGGCGCACAACAAGACATCAAAACAAGTTTAATTTTTTTCATCAATATTGTTTTGTTAATGATTGTATGTGGTTTCTTTTTTTTATCAATAATTTTTGACCATTCTCTTCATTATGTTTTTTTATTTGGGCGGCTGGATATGTTTTTTTGAATTTATCATTTGCTAATCTTACTACTTCGTAAAAAATGTCTAAATCACTTTTGTTGTCTGGATTTTTGAATTTTTCATTAGTGGCAGAGATATGGTAATTAATGACGTGTTGTGATTTATCAATAGCTAGAACCATAGTGCCTAGTTTTTGTTCAAGAAAATCACTAAAATGGCATGTGTTCTTACAAACTTCACGCAAAGAACATATACCACAATGGAAGTAAAGAATTGAATCATTTTGTTTTTTATCTTTTAAATTATATACGTTTATATGCATTTTTTAACCTTTAAATTCTGAACCAATAACGGAATCATCAGGCAATTCAATAATTCCATCGTGATTGTTACCAAGTCCCAATTCATCTTCGGCACACATCATTCCATTTGACAGAACACCGCGAACTTTTCGTGCTACCAGTGGCATGTCAAAAGCCGGTAATTTTGCCCCAACACGTGCCAGAACACTGACCAGACCTGCCCGTGCATTTGGTGCACCACAAACAATTTCCAATGGTTTTCCGTCCCCTGCATCAACAGATAATACCTGCAAATGATCAGAATCAGGGTGTGGATTTGCAGTCAGAATCTTTGCAATTACAATCTTTGGTGCCTGTTTTATGTATTTTTCAGACATAAATTTAACTTTGTCTTCATCTATTCTTGTAAACAGGTTTTCAGGAATTTTGAATTCTGTACCACCATTTATACGCCATTCAAATTTTGTTGGCCATGATAAATCCAGTTTCGTATTAAATATTTTAATCATTTTATCAGCAGTTTCTGGAATAAACGGCGCGGAAATTCGTGCATATAAATCAATTAATTGGAAACATATGTTCAAAACATCTGCGGCTTCGCCTACCTTGTCTTGTTTTACCAATGCCCAAGGTTCGGTTTTTGTAAAAAATTCATTTCCATATGACCATAATTCACGTAGAATTGATATTGACTTGCGGAATTCACAAGCATCCAGCGCAAATTTTAAATCGTTTAATTTTAAATCAATGTCATTCCTAAAACTAACCAAATCAATAAAATCTCCAAATTCTGGTACATTCAGTCCAAAATTCTTTTCATTTATTTTGCAAACGCGTGATACAAAGTTCCCCAGAATTCCGTTTAAATCTTTGTTTACAATTTCTGCAAAACGTCCAATTGTAAAATCAGAATCGTCTGTTTCTGGTGCGCTGGCCAGTAGTGCGTAACGCCATGCATCCGCTGGTGCATCATTGATAGCATCATTAAGGAATATTCCATTACCAGTTGATTTAGATATTTTTGCACCTTCAAAGTTCAAAAAGTTAAAGGCTTTTAATATATCAACAGTCTTCCAATCATTATTCATAGCCAATTCCTGGGCAGGAAAGAATACTGCATGGAATGCAACATTATCTTTGCCCATAAATTGTGCATAATGACAGTCATTATTTTTCCACCAATCAGCCCAGTTTTTATTTGCATCTTGTGATATTGAAACATATCCCCACGGTGCATCAAACCATACATAAAAAACTTTACCTTCGAAACCCGGTTTATTAACCGGAATACCCCATTTTAAATCACGTGTTATTGGTGTGTCTCGCAAACCCTCATTCAGCCACTTATTTGCAATTGCCATAGCTGTTTTTGGCCAACCAGTACGTGATTTTAACCAATCACGCAATTGATCCTCCATTTTACTAAGTTTGAAATACAAATGCTTTGTTTCACGCATTTCAACAGGAGAATCAGTAGTTATTGAACTGTGTGGATTTATTAAATCGCCCGGTTCCAAAGTAGCGTTACACTTTGGACATTCGTTTCCATATGCACCTTCGAAACCGCATTTTGGACATGTGCCAATAACAAACCTGTCTGCCAAAAACATTTCGTCTTTTATTGAAAAAGGTTGAATGGAAACTTTTTCTTCAATCATTCCCTGATCATCCAAACGTGTAAATAAATCCTGGATTAGTTTTTCATGCAGTTTTGTGTGTGTTCTACCATATAAATCAAAAGATAAATTAAATTGCTTAACAGCAATTTCATGTGCAGAGCGATATTTATCAACATATTCTTCAACTGGCATACCTTCTTTCATTGCACCAACTTCACTAGTTGTTCCATGTTCATCTGCACCACACACAAATAAAACATCCCGACCCATACCGCGACAAAATCTGGCATAAACGTCAGATGGTAATAAACATCCAATCATGTGACCAATATGCAAATTATAATTAACATACGGTAACGCACTGGTTATAAGATATTTTTGTTTTTTTTCAGACATGTTTTTATCTTTTTTTTATAAATAAACGCCCCTAACAGGGCGTTCGAAAATACTGAATCCCGTTGAATTTTTTGTATAACCTTAGTTGTACATTCGCATATTTAAAATTCCTTTATATAAATAATGGTGGGTGATATTGGACTCGAACCAACGACCTTTACGATGTCAACGTAACGCTCTAGCCAACTGAGCTAATCACCCGAAAACGCCACAAATTATAACAAAGTAAAAATTAATTGCAAATAAATTAAACAAAAAACCGGCATTTGCCGGTTCTTTATTTTGTTGGTGCAATAATAATAGATTTTGTTCGTTCATCAGGTTTTGACTTACTTTCCAATACACCTTTTTCACCAATTATTTCAATTATTTTTTCAAAAAGTTTTGGAATCGCTTCCCTTCCCTGTGCTAAAACGCGTTTGCTGCCCTTGGTCATAACAGATATTTTTACTTTATCACCTTCGTCCAAGAATTCAAAAACCTTTTTCATTTTGATATTCAAATCATTTTCTTCAATAAAAGGCTTTACCCAGACTTCTTTTAATTCTGTAGTTTTCTGGTTTTTACGTGCTTCGGCAGCTTTCTTTTTTTGTTCGTATTTGAATTTTCCATAATCCATAATTTTTACAATCGGTGGTATTGATCCACCGTTGATTTCGACCAAATCCAAACCCTCATCGGTCGCTGCTTGCAACGCCTGAGCCGTAGGCATAACACCCAGATTCTGACCCGTGCTGGATATTACCTGAACGCTTTTTGCAAATATTTTATTGTTCATGCGGGGACCAAAATCCCTGCGGTTATCACGATTAATTGTCGGTTTAATTTTAGGCTCCTTTTAAGTCTGTACACTGTATTATTAACTATATTTCCCCATTTTTCAACAAATTTTGCAGTTTTTGTAAAGCATCCCAAACATCACGCTTGGTATCTGGTTTTAAGATTAAATAATTTGGATGATATATTGGTATAACTGGTATATTATCTTCGTTTTTTATTATCTCTCCGTGATTCTTAGGTAGTTTTGCATTAATAATTTCGGCTGCTGGCAATGTTCCCATTGTAATAATTACTTTTGGTTTAAGTAATGAAATCGCACATGATATAAAAGGTTTTATCAAGTCAATTTCTTCACGTGCAGGTGTTCGTCCACCAGGTGTGCGCCAGAATACCAATGGTATAATTGAAACATTGTTTCTTTTTAGACCAATTGCGGAAAGCATTTTATCCAATAAATCACCTGCCCGTCCCGTCATTATTTGCCCTTTATCATCATCGTCGCCGGATGGGATATCGGTTATTATCAATAAATCCGAAGATTCACATAGGTGCGGTATCACAATGTTTTTTGCAAATTGACGAAGCGGATGATCGAAATTTGAAATAGCATTAATAAAATCTGTCAAACTTTTTATGTTTTTCACTCTGTCTTTTGCAGATGATGTTGATATTGGTGCAACCGGCGGAATTATTGATTGATTTATATTTTGACTTTTTAAATTTTTTAATCTCAAATCAAAATCAGATGGCTCGACTTTTGTTTCATTTTTTGGTTTTTGTAATTGTGTTTTATCACATAGTTCCCATTTGACTCCTGCCAATTTCAAATCACGCAAAGAATTAGTTCCCATTAGTATTTTTCCTTGATTTTACCAACATTTTGGTATAGACTAATAAATGAACAACAAAAATACAAGGGAGTATTTTCATGAAAATAAAAAACTTAGCAATGTTGGCCGGTATCGCTGGATTGATGGCTGCTTGCGGTGGTTCAATTGTAGAACCTGCAGATATGAATGGTCAAAAGGTATTCTTTGCCTTTGATTCTTCTGAAATCTCCGAAGATGCAAGCAACAATTTGTTGGGTCAATCTTTGTATATGAAGAATCACCCAGATACAAAAATCCAGATAGCAGGTAACTGCGACGAACGTGGTTCTACGGAATATAACTTGGCATTGGGTGCACGTCGTGCAGCTGCTGCGAAATCTATTATCGTAAAAGACGGTATAAGCTCTAAACGTATCTCTACAATTTCTTATGGTAAAGAACGTCCAGCTGTTAAAGGCACAGGCGAAGAAGTTTGGGCACAAAACAGAAACGCAACAACAATGGTTAAATAATTGTTGATTGTTTAAAATATTAAAAACCCGCAGTTGCGGGTTTTTATTTAATAAAAAAAGCCGGTATTTTTATACAATTTCATATGAAATTACCGGTATTTTATTGTTTGTATTGATTTTTTATATACCCATTTTTAATTTTAATTCTTTTAATACGGGCATAGATACTTTTAATTTCTTTGATCTGAATATTAAACCGTTAAGTGCCGATATTCCCTCAACTGTACCATTAACGGGTTGTTTATTTGCCAATGACAACCCTGCTGAATAATTACGGCTGGTTTTTGATGTTGCTGACAAGAACAAGTCACCTATTCCACAAAGTCCAAGAAAAGATCTTATTTTCGCACCATTGGCCAGACCAAAATCAACAACTTCATTCCAGGCACGTGTGAATAACAAAGCTTTTTCATTTTCACCAAGTGCTTTTATACTGGTATACCCAGAAATTAATGCTACAGCATTTTTACCAACACCGCAGATTTCTGCGCCAATTATATCATTTGATTCTTCTAAGTACATACCTTTTAGAATCTGTCTTCCAACAATTAATGTATTTTTTGTTCCCGCTAATGTACTGCCAGTTGGAATATCATTTGCAACTTCGGCTGCAAATTGTGGGCCGGACAGAACACCAAAATCTTTACAGTTTGGAATCTCTTCATTTAATATTTCAGACATAAATTTGTTTGTTTTCGGTTCTATGCCCTTGGTACAGATAATTATAGGTTTTCTTTTATAAAATTTTGCGCTTTTACGGATTGTTTCGCGAAAGTAAGCAGCTGGTGTAACAACCAACCATGCCTCCATATCAGATAAATCACTAATATTTTTTGTAATGTTTAATTTTGTTTGTTTTTTTATACCGTCAAAATTCTTTACGGTACCATCATAGGACCATAATGTGACCTGATTACCGGCTTTTTTGGATAAAATAGCCAACGCAGTTCCCCATGCCCCTGCCCCAAGAATACCTATTTTCATTTCAGATTCCTTATTTTATTTTTAAGTTGAGGAATTACAGATAAACCATCGTCAGATAAATCAATTGCATGTAAATATGCGTCGCGTGCCAATTCTTTGTTACCCAGTTTTGCTTGCAAATCGCCCAAGTGTTCAAATAAAGAAGAACAGCTGTCAGATACTTCGGCAACTTTACCAATTACGTCCAGTGCGGCTGATGGGCCTTCTTTTGCATAGACAACCATTCCCAATACATCCCATGATTCAATATCCGTAGGGTTTTTGCTGACCAGTGCAACCGAATATTCATATGCTGTATTTAATTCACGCTTTTGAATCGCCCATATTTTTGATTGAATTGCCAGTATTCCAGCATCCATAGGTAAAATCTTGGCAGCGTCATGAATGTCATTTTGTGCAGATTCAATTTTATTGAACATAAGGTAAATATGTGCCCTGGTTTTCAAAAAGAATGCACGCCCGGTATCAGTAAGATTTTCATTTTTTAACGCATGATTTATAACTTTTAATGCTGTACTTTCGTTACCAATTTGAATATTTTTTGCAACTAGTTTTACGATTGCTGGTACAAACAGTGGGTTTGCATTAATTGCTTTTTCAAGTTCACTGGTTTTACCAGTTTTTTCAGCCATCTTCATCATTGCAAACGGATAAAATGGACTATTTTTTGCAATTTTATTAAGATAAACTTCGTAGTTACCACCATTATTCAAGAAATATTGGCCTAGATAATAATTTATAGCATCTTTATCTGAATTTTTACCGTCTTGTACAACTTGGGCAAAACGCAACATTAAAAGTGAAAGATCCGAATACATCATTAGTTGAGTGTGCGAAACATTTTGAATCAGATTAAAAGCCATCGCATTATGAAATCCGGTATAATTTGCCCAATCTGGTGATATTTTCATATTCAACATATATATGCCGCCAGGGCGTTCTGTAAAACTTCTTTCCAGATCCGCTGCGGCATCACGCATATTGTTATGATTATAAAAAGCTGTTATATATAAATAATCATTAATGTTCATAAAATCTACAGGTACTTTTGCAAATTGCTTTGCCGCCAACTCAGTACGCCCAGTTTCTGCGTAAATTTGGCCTTTTATAAATATTTTCCATGAATTTGTGGTGTTCAGACTATTTATAAATTTTATAATTTCATCAGACTTACCGATGGCAACACCAGACCAAATACGCAATGGTGATGCAAGTGCTGATTCATCATTTTTATGTCTTTTATATACATTTTCCCAATCATTTTTTTGCACCAGATATGCATCATATATCAGTTGGGCCGCCGATCCAGTTTCATCCCCCAACACACTTGCTGTTTCTGGTATTTTTCCGTTCAAAAAGTCTGATAGTATTATCGTATTTCTTACTATTGGCGTATCAGTATCAGATAATTCTTTGGAAAATTCAGCTGCTTTTTCAAAATCATTTATATAAATTGCATGTTGGCTGGCCAGAAAAGCACCGTATTTATTTGTTGGAAAATCATAAACTCCGGATTTTCCATTTTGTGACGACAAATTCCAAATTGCAACCCCGGTTGCAATCACAATCGCGAATAATCCAATACCTGTAAATAAATTTTCTATTTTTCTCATAGCTATATTATGGTACAATAAATTCCATGAATAATAAAGAAAAATTTGAAAAATACGCCGAATTGCTGTGCGAATGGTCCAAGGTTATGAACCTGGTCGCACCCAGTACTCTGACAGATATAGAAAATCGTCATTTTGCCGACTCGATGCAGTTGGTTGATGTTATGCCAAAAGATGTCTATGTGGCAGATTTAGGCAGTGGGGCAGGTTTTCCAGGAGTTGTTTTGGCAATAATGGGATGGGATGTAACATGTATAGAATCAATTGGTAAAAAAGCCAGTTTTTTAAACACAGTTAAACAATCCTTGGATTTACCAAACCTGAATATTTTTCATGGTCGTGTAGAAGATTTTGTAAAAAATATAAAGCAGGGCGATACAGAGTTAATTTTTACCGCGCGTGCATTTGCACCATTGATAAAGATATTGGATTATGTATATAAAACCAAAAGCCGGCTTTTTCTATTAAAAGGCCGGGAAATTGAGTCTGAGATTAAAACAGCCAAAGAAAAATACAAGTTTGACTATAATCTTATACCATCAAAAACTGGTGACGGTTTTATAATTACGATTGAAAATATAAAATTATTTCATATGAAATAATTAATATCTCTATGATTTTATTATGTTTTTAAGATGAGTGTTAAAATTGTGTGTTTATAATGATTTTTATTTCATGTGAAATATTTAATAATATATTGAAAATACTTGTATAACAAATTTATAATTTTATCCACTTGACCGAATCGGTCTTATTTTTGTATCTTGTCATCGTGTTTGAAGGAAATAGTAAAATGACAGAAATAATTGCTTTTGCAAATCAAAAAGGTGGGGTTGGTAAAACAACAACCGCTATAAACATAGGTGCTTCGCTGGCCGCAATAAAAAAACGTGTTTTGTTAATTGACTTGGATCCCCAGGGTAATGCAGGAACAGGTTTGGGTTTTGTTCGCGCTGCACATCGTCAAAGTGTTTATGGTGTGATTATGGGAACAGCAACCGCTGCGGATAATATTTTATCAACAGCTGTTCCTGGTATGCATATTTTACCATCATCTCCAGCACTTTCTGGGGCCGAGGCCGAGTTGTTGGATATGGATAATCGTGAATACCGTCTGCGCGAAGCGTTGGAATCGGTCATGGATCATTATGATTATATTTTGTTGGATTGTCCACCAGCTTTGGGTTATTTGACTTTGAATGCTTTGACAACTGCGAACAGTGTGATTGTACCATTACAGTGTGAATTTTTTGCATTAGAAGGTGTTCAACATCTGGTTAATACAATCGTTGAGGTTCAAAAAAAGTGGAATCCTAAGTTAGAAATTTTAGGTGTTTTATTGACCATGTATGATAAACGTTATGGTTTGACACGTGCAGTCGAAGAAGATGTTCGTAATACATTTGGTGACCGTGTTTTCACAACAGTTGTACCAAGAAATGTCAGAATATCCGAAGCTCCATCGCACGGAAAACCAGCTTTGTTTTATGATTTTAACTCGGCTGGGGCCCAGGCGTACCTGCGTGTAGCAACAGAAATAGTTGATGGTATCGGAAATAAATAAAAAGGAAGGGAAGAATATGTCTAAGTTTGGATTAGGAAAAGGTTTAGCGGATTTAAAAGCAGAAATGGGTAATATTCCAGATATATCGGTTTTGACTGGCAGTGAACGTGTTGCTGTCAGACAGGTTCCATTGATACAAATTGGTGCAAATCCGGATCAGCCACGTAAAACATTTACAGAATCAGAACTGCAAGATTTAGCAGCATCTATAAAAGAAAAGGGTGTTTTGCAACCAATTTTGTTACGTGCGGTCAAGGGTCAGCCATACAGTTATGAAATTGTCGCTGGCGAACGTCGTTTTCGTGCCAGTAAAATGGCCGGACTGGCGGAAATTCCCGCATTGGTTAAAAATATTACTGATGAAAATGCGATGGAAATTGCATTGATAGAAAACGTTCAACGCGAAAATTTAAATCCAATTGAAGAAGCGTCGGCCTATAAGAATCTGATGGAAAAGGTCGGTTATGAATTGTCTGATGTTTCGCGTTTGATTGGAAAATCACAAAGCTATATCAGAAATATTATGCGTCTGGATAATTTACCAGAATCTGTAAAATTACTGGTTGAAAGCGGTGAATTATCTGCCTCGCATGCGCGTACAATTGCTGTTGCTGAAAATCCAGAAGCGCTGGCACATGAAATTATTTCTAAAAAAATGTCCGTTGCCGATACTGAAAAAAAGGTAAAACAAAGCGGACGTTCAGGACAAAGCAGGGCACATTTGTCGAATTCTATGGCGGAAAATCAAATAAAGGAAATAGAATCGAATATAAAAAAGTCTCTGGGGGCAGATGTAAAATTGCGTGAAAAAAAGGGTGGGGCAGGCGAAATAATTTTGATTTTCAAAAATCGTATTCAAATGCAAGAATTGATAGAAAAACTATCAAATATTTAAATAAAAAACCGGCAAAAAGGCCGGTTTTTTGTTATTTTTTATTCATATCGTAAACTATCAATTGGATTTAATTTTGCAGCCTTGACAGCGGGCATAACACCAGATGCCAATCCAACAATTATTGCAACGCTGACGGATAAAACTACTGGCCATGCTGAAAAAGGCACGTTGTAATGCATAATAAGTCTTCCGACACCCTGGGATAATCCAACGCCAAGTAATAATCCAAACATAGATCCGATGAATGAAATCAGTATGGATTCTGATAAAAATTGGGTGATAATATGGCGTTGGCGTGCGCCGATTGCCTTTCGAATACCGATTTCGCGGGTTCTTTCGGCAACTGATACCAACATCATATTCATAATTCCAATTGAACCAACCAGCAAAGACACGCCTGCAATAGCAATCAACAGAAGTTTCATATAGCCAGTAACTGTATTCATTGTTTCCAATACTTGTTTCATATCCATAATTTGAAAATCGTCTGCATCGTCATCTTTTAATTTATGGCGATCGCGAAGCAGGGCGGTAATTTGCTCTGTTACTAATACATTATCAGCGTCCGCATAAAGTTTAAGCGATATCAGGTTAACTGAATCTGGAAAACGACTGCCCTGCATACGTTTTTTCATTGTTGTTATTGGTATTATAATCATGTCATCCTGGCTGCCCATGGCGGAATCCCCGCGTTCTTTGGTCATACCGATAACAACGAACGGTGTATTTTGAATTCGAATTACTTCACCGGTTGGATCATCTGGCATGTCCAATTCTTTTGCTGTTTCTGGACCGATAACTGCATAAGTGGATGCATTTCTGACCGCAGATTGATCAAAGAAAACACCCTTGGACATTTCAATATTTTGAACCTGCATATAATCTGGGTATGCGCCAATCATTGATGAAGACCAGTTTTTATTACCATAAATTATCTGTGCACCGCTGTTTTGAACAGGGCTGACTGCGGCTACATCGGGTAAATCACCAATTACCTGGGCATCTTGGATTGTCAAAGTTTGACGATTTCCAGTTCGTACACCAGAACTTTGGGCCGCACCAGCGCGAATCATGATAGTATTAGTTCCCAGTGATGAAAATTGATCGTTTATACTTTTTTGAACAGTTTCACCGACAGCGACCATTATAACCACCGCCATTACACCGATAATGATGCCCAGGACAGTCAGAAACGACCGAACTTTGTTCCCACTGATAGATAACCAGGATTCTTTTAAAATATCATTAAAAGTCATTTTTTAATCATCCCCCATACCACGCGATTCTCGCCAGTCCATGTAAGTATTGAAATTTTTCTGAGTTTTTGCATATTCAGCCAGATCTTTTGTTCTTTCTGGTGACATTTTATAAGAAACCGAACCCTCAATAACTTGTTCTAGTTTTTCATTATTTATGTTATTTTTGAAATTTTTCTCACTGTCCCCTCTTGAATCTATAAAATATTTTATATCTTCGGGGCTAAATCCATAACAAGCTCCGTCGACAAGTGCTAATAAATCTTTTTTATTTTTTGTTAAAATATTGGATAGTTCAGGATTATTTTTCTTAATGTATTCAACTAATGTTTTCAGATTTTTTAAATGTAAAAAATATTCTTTTTTAAGATCTTTTAAAACATTTTGATTGATGATAAAAAAATTTGAAACCATATCTTCATTAAAGGTCAAATGTCCCCATAATTTCTTCAATTTTTTTTCAAATTCTTCGGGAACTAGATTTTCAGGTAATTTATATTTATGAAAAATTTTTACATTTGGGGTAATATTTTTTTCAAATAGTAATACTTCTAATTCTGCGGCAGAAGAATTAAATTGTGGTCTAAATATCTTATCCCATTCTTTTTCAAATTGTTCAACAGAAAATATTTGTATTTTTGACATTATAAACCCCTTTCGTCTTTGGGAATTTTACCATCATATGTTATGTGGCCGTCACGGATATGAATCAGTCTGTTAGAGTATCTAGCAATGTCAAATTCATGGGTAATCATGATAATAGTTATACCCATTTCTTCGTTTAATTTTTTAAAAAACTTTAAAATTTCATTACCCATTTTGCTGTCCAGGGCGCCTGTGGGTTCGTCCGCCAGAATAAGCTTGGGGTTTCCAGCCAGTGCGCGTGCAATTGCAACACGTTGCTTCATTCCACCAGACAATTGGGTTGGAAGATAGGTTTCAAATTTTTCAAGACCCACACGATGTAACATTTCACGGGCCTGATTTATTCTTTCGGTTACTGATAAACCCCGATACATCAGAGGTAACATGACGTTATCCAAAACGGTCCGTTTAGATAAAAGATTAAAATTTTGAAAAACAAAGCCGATATATTCATTTCTGACAACGGCCAGTTCATCATCGTCTAGATTTGTCACATCTTTGCCGTACAGCTTGTATATGCCAGAACTAGGCGTATCCAATGCACCAATAATATTCATACAAGTTGATTTTCCGCTGCCCGAAGGTCCCATAATTGAAACAAATTCGCCGGCATTTATATCAAATGTTATATCAAACAATACTTGTTGTTCACCACCCATTTCCACCGGAAAGCTTTTACAAATTTTATTCAAAGAAACAATAGTCTTTTTCTGCATTTTATTCGCCGCCTGGATTACGGTTTCTGCCTGGACCCATTTTTATAGCATTTGTCGCAGCTTTTCCCAGCACACCGGTTATAATTTTATCATTATCTTTTAACTTGTCTGAAATAACCTCGGTTTCAGTGGATGTTGTTAGACCTTTTGTATATGGAACTAAAACTACTGTTGTTTTTCCATTAACGGTTCTTTCAACAGCTAAATCTGTTTTTGGAGTCGCCTCCCCAGGGTTTTCAACAATTCCATCAAAATTTCGTAACAAAAATGCTGAATTTGATACTTTTAAAACATCTTTCTTTTCTGCGATTACGATTGTTACGAATGCGGTCATTCCCGGCATCAAGCGCAGATCAGAATTATCTACATCGATTACAACAGTATAAACAACCACGTTCGAAGTTGTTGTTGGTGATAAACGAATTTGATGAACAGTACCTGCAAAAGTTTGTGTTGGATATGCATCAACAGTAAAGGTTACTGGCAATCCTTCTTTTATCATTCCTATATCAGCCTCGGACACAGATGTTTCAATTTGCATTTTTGATAAATCTTCGGCAATTTCAAATAAATCTGGGGATTGGAAAGATGCCGCTACTGTCTGACCTTTATCAACTTTTCTTGATATCACAGTTCCATCAACAGGCGATACAATTGTTGCATACCCCAAATTGGTTACAGCTCGGTCATATTGCGATTTCATACGTTTTACTGATTGTTCTGATTGTTCGTATGTTGTTTGTGATTTTTCCATTTCTGCACGTGATATAAAACCATCATTGAATAAGGTTTTATTTCTTGAATAATCATTCTTTGCATAATTTCTTTGGGATTCTGCGCTGATTAGTGATGCTTTGGCTTCATCAACAGAAGCCTGTAATACAGTTGGATCAATTGTCAGTAAAATATCACCTTTTTTAACCTTGGAATTGTAATCAACGTATATTTTTTCGATGATTCCGCTGACCTGGGAACCAATACTGATTGTATTCAAAGGCTGAATTTCACCAGTTGCAGTTACAACCTGACGTAAATCACCACGTGATAATCCAATAGTTGCAAATTGTGAATTTGTTTGTTGTTTGCTGTCACCAAATAAGAACATTCCGCCAAAAACAACAACAAATATTGTTATTAACCACCATTTACGGTGATAAACCCAACTTAAAAAACGTCTAAATAATGATTCTTTTTTCATTTCTTTCCCCCGGATAATTCTGCCTGGATATCTCCAACTGCCAATGCGACCGCAGCACGTTTTGTAAATAATTCGTATTTAGCGGCATTATTTTCTTTTTGTGCATTTGCTAAATCCGCCTGGGCAGTTTGCCAATCTAACATTGTTGCACGTCCAACTTTGTACATACCACCAGTTACTCGCTCATTTTCAGTTGCAGATTTTAACAAAGTTTCAGTCTGTGTCAGTAAAGTCTGGGCAGTTTTATAATTTTGATATGCCGTAAATATATCTAATACTGCTGAATCAGAAGTTGCACGTTCTTGTTCTTTTGCACGTTCATAACTGGCAGTTGCACTACGAACCCCATATAAATTTGCAAATCCGGCAAATAAAGGCATAGACGCGCGGATACCAATATTACCGCTGACACGATTATTTCCAGAATAAACGTCAGGGGACGGATTATAAGACATAGAACCAGTAGCAGAAATACTTGGCAAATTGCTTAAAAATACACTATTTCTGCGATGCCATGCAGCTTCGCGGTTTGCAGTTGCACTTAGTAAATCTGGTCTTGATTTTTCAGCCCATGCAATCAATTCGTCTATGTTTTTATTTTCTGTTGCCTTTCCGAAATCGGATGGCATATCTGCGATTTTAATATTTTGATTTGCTGGGAAAGACAATTTAGACAACAGGTTTCCCTTGGCAATTTCGCGATTATTTTTTGCTTTTTCCATTTCCAGGTTGCGTGTTGCCAGTGTTGTATCAGCCTTTAATACATCGGCCTTGGCAACGGCGCCAGCTTTGAATTTTTTATCAGCTGTATCTTTTGCTGTTTGAGCAACAGTTTTCAAAGACTGGGCTGTAATAACATCAGCATTAGCATTTAACAATGCATAATATGCACCAATAACACTGTAAACATAGTTTTGAACCGTTTCATCATAATCAAATCCGGTGGCTTGCCAAGTAGCGGACAGAGCATTTAAATCAGAAAGTCTTTTACCAAAATCAAAAATCAAATACGAAGCAGAAAGAGAAGCACCATTTGACCATTGTCCCCATTCATTATTTTGGTATGATTTTGTCGAAGAAACAGACCCACTGATGCTGGGCAAATATTTTGAATAACCTGCATTTTTATTTAATCTGGCAACTTGCGATGATAAATATGCCGCAGAAGTCTGCGGATTTCTGCATAATCCCATATTTATAACGGATTCCAATGTCATTTCACCAGATGGAACGTTTTTTATTGATGAACAATCATCAGCAGCCATAACAGCAGAAGGTATAAAACAAAGTGCGATTAGTATTTTTTTCATATCATATTCTCTCATCCGGTTATTATATCACAATTTTATGTGTTTTTATTGATTTTTAGAAATTTTTATGTTGAATTTTAATCTCAGATTGCCTAGTATTGTTTAGCAACAAAGGCTCGGTGGCAGAGTGGTTATGCAGAGGACTGCAAATCCTTGTATGCCGGTTCGATTCCGACCCGGGCCTCCATTTCAAAATGATAAAAACATTAACTCTCACAGATTTCAGAAATCACTGCCTGGGGCGTATTGAAACCCTGGGTCGTAAAAATATTATAATTACTGGTCCAAATGGATCAGGTAAAACTGCAATATTGGAAGCTGTATCAATGTTGGGTGGTGATCGTGGTATGCGTGGCGCGGTTATGACAGAAATTGCTCGTTTTGATGGTTCTGGCGGATTCAGTGTTTTTGCAAATTTACAAGATGATACCGAACTAGCCGTATTTTTTAATAATGGCGATACAAATCGTCATGCAAAAATTGACAGCGATAATGCACCTTTGTCAGATTTAGCCAATCATTTGGGAATAATATGGCTGACACCAAAAGAAGATAGATTATTTGTGGATTCTGCATCCGACAGACGCGCTTTTTTTGACAGACTGGTTTCCAGTTTTGATTCACCCCATTCTGGACGAACTGCGCGTTTGGCAAAGTTACTGTCTGAGCGTGCGTTTGCATTAAAAAGCGGCGCTGATGATAAATGGCTGTTTGCGCTGGAGTCACAAATTGCAGCAATTTCAGTTTCAATTGCCGCTGCACGTATACGATATGCGGCTGAATTAAATTATTTTCTTGAAAATTGTGCAATTTCAGTATCAGGTCAAATTGAAACATTTTTATTAAATGGTACTGCGATGGATGCAGAAAAAAAATATTTGGAATATTTGGGTAATATGCGCGATTTGCAAGGTGATAAAATGGTAATAGATGGCGCACATAAATCTGATTTCGGAGTATTTAACAAGTTGTTAAATTTACCTGTTCATCTGACCAGCACCGGACAACAAAAATCAATACTGATAGATTTGGTTTTAGCGCATTCAAAACTGGTCATTGCAAAAACCAATAAAAAATCCATAGTTTTATTGGACGAAGCGGTCGCACATCTGGATGAAAATGCCAGAAAACACCTGTTCCAAGAATTAAATAGTGTGTGCGCACAAGTTTGGGCCACCGGTCTTACCACTGAAATTTTTTCTGGTTGTGATGATTCTGTATTTGTTGCTTGCAAGAACGGCGAAATATTTAATATACTGGCCGTGGAGTGATAAATGAAAAAAATAGACTATCAAAAACTGTTGGATAATGCGCTGAAATCCGTTGTAAAGGACGCGCTGATTCATGCACAGTTTAATGGCTTGGGTGATGGTGCGCATTTTTTTATAACGTTCAAGACGCGCGACCCAGGTGTTGTTTTACCAGATTTTTTACGAATCAGATATCCTGATATTATGACAATTGTTTTACAGTATTCTTACAATAACCTGAATGTTTCAGACAAAGAATTCGGTGTACAGTTAACATTTGACGGTCGCCCATTCTTTATTCGTGTACCTTTTTCAGCATTGATTGAATTCAAAGACCCATCAGTTGATTTCATGTTATCTTTTCAACTAAAAACAGCGCCCAGTGCAGGTAATGATATGGAATTACCATTGGAAGACAAGGCTAATTTAGATGATAAACGTGTGGTCAGTATGGATGATTTCAGAAAGAAAAAGACAGATAAAAAATAAAAAAACCGGCATTTGCCGGTTTTTTATTATTCTTCTGAATTTTCTTCATCCTCTTGTTCTTTTTTAGAATCAGAATTTTTTAAGAAAGTTTCCAGCCAATGATTGTCAAAAGCCAAAGTTTTAACATCTTTGTTTTTAAGCAACCTTTGTTGTAATGGAATTGTTGTTTTAACGCCTTCGATTACAAATTCTTCCAATGCACGTCCAGCACGCATAATGCAAGCTGGTCTGTTTGGTGCATAAACAATTAATTTTGCAATCATCGAATCATAGGTTGGTGGAATAACGTATCCAGTATAAACAGCTGAATCCACGCGAACACCCAAACCACCGGGGGGTGAATATAAAGTAATTTTACCTGGGTTTGGAATAAAGTTTTCAGGATCTTCTGCATTGATACGAAATTCAATGGCATGGCCGTTTGGTACCAAATTAGCCTGGGAATATCCCAGTTTTTCACCGTCCGCAATACGAATTTGTTCACGAACCAAGTCAACACCATAAACCATTTCAGTAACAGGATGTTCAACCTGCAGACGTGTATTCATTTCCAAGAAATAGAATTTACCATCTTCGAACATGAATTCAAATGTACCGGCGTTGGTATATCCCATTCTTTTAGCAGCTGTTTTACAAACTTCGATCATATCATCGCGTTCTTTTTGTGTCAGTGCAGCCGCTGGGCATTCTTCCATAACTTTTTGGTTTTTACGCTGCAATGAACAGTCGCGTTCACCAAATATTACAACATTGCCATGTTGGTCGCCAAGAACCTGGAATTCAATATGACGTGGGTGCAGCAGAAGTTTTTCCATATATAAAGTATCATCACCAAAACCAGAACGTGCTTCGTTTTTGGTCATCTGGAATGCCTCGGCCATTTCTTCTGGATTCATAACCGGACGCATACCCTTACCACCACCACCGGCGGACGCCTTTAACATAACAGGGTATCCAATTTTTTCACCCCAAGCTAACGCATCTTCTAATGATGTTACCGCACCGTCTGATCCTGGAACAACAGGCAGACCGCATTCAATAGCAGTCTTTTTTGCATTAACCTTGTCACCCATTTTTACAATCATTTCAGCGGTTGGACCAATCCATACTAATCCGTGCTGTTCAACTTTTTCAACAAAGCTGGCACGTTCTGATAAAAATCCATATCCAGGATGAATTGCATCAGAATTAGTTAACAAAGCAGCAGTCAAAATTGCAGATTCGTTCAGATAAGAATCCTTGGCAGATCCTGGTCCGATACAAACAGCTTCGTCTGCGATTCTGACGTGTGTTGCGTTTTTATCGACAGTTGAATGAACAGCAACTGTTCTGATACCCATATCACGACAAGCGCGAATAATACGCAGAGCAATTTCCCCGCGATTAGCAATAAGTACTTTTTTGATTTTTTGCATTTTTTTCAAAAGCGATTGCAAAAGAAAAAAGCCTTAAAATCAGCTTTTTCTTATGTTCACTTTCCTCTTAAATGTTATTCTATGATAATCAAAGGTTGGTCAAACTCAACAGCCTGACTGTCTGTAACTAATATTTCTTTTACAATACCGTTACGGTCAGATTTAATTGGGTTAAACGTTTTCATAGCTTCTATTAAAGCAACAGTATCGCCAGCTTTGATTTGTGCACCAACAGATGTAAATGGTTTTGCACCTGGTTCTGGTGCCAAGTATGCAACGCCAACCATCGGGGATTTCAAAGCGAATCCGCTGATTGTTTTATCAGTTTCAGCTTCGATATTTGCCTTGATTGGGGCAGCTGTTGGGAAATTAGGCATTGTTGCAGCAGCAACGTTGTTTTGTTTAGACAGATGGATATGTTTGCGATATACCCCAAACAAAAACTGTCTTTCCAGATCCAATTCTGTTATACCCATTTCATCCATAATTTTTGACATGGATTCAACAGTAGAGCGAAAAGATGACATATTTTATATCCTTTTAAATAGTGCAGCGCTAATTCTAGCATAACCAAGAGCGATGTCAAGGGACAGGGTCATAACCGAAACCACCGCCTGGACGACAACGCGAAATTCTTTTTATTCCCAACCAACCACCGCGAATTATCCCGTGCTTTTCAATGGCCTGTTTGGTGTACTCGCTGCAGGTTGGTGTAAAACGACAAACTGCACGTCCACCAGTAAAGGGTGAAATTAAAACCTGATAAACTTTTATAAGAATAAGTGCAAATTTACGAATCGAATATAAAGCAGGATTTGTTTTTTTATTAGTCATTTTTATTGTCCAAAGACATTAGTGCAGACTTTATTTGTATAACCCCATTTTCCTTGGAAGATTCTAAAATAGATGCCCTGGCAATAAAAACATAATCCAGTTCAGGGTTCAAAATATTTTGATTTTCAATTAACCATGCACGTAAAAGACGTTTTGCACGGTTTCTGTGGACCGCCAATTTAAAGGTTTTTTTCGCAGCAACCAATCCAAAACGTGCGTCACCTGGAAATATAGTTTTACGTGCCTTGGCTATGAATAATGGTGTCTTGAATGTCGCACAAGTTTCATCCATAATAAAGTCACTGTGTTTTTTTATAGTGTTTCTCATGATGCTAATCATACCAGATTTATGTCATAAGCAAATAAAAAAGAGTATTTTTAGTATAACCGTCTCTTGATTTTTCAAATATAAGGTTTTATAGTGCAATGAATTATGATGGAGCTTTCAAATGTATAACTGGTTGTTAAAGTTTTTCTCGGCCGATATGGCGATTGATTTAGGTACTGCGAACACTTTGATTTATGTAAAGGGTCGTGGAATTGTTTTAAATGAACCATCAGTCGTTGCAGTTGCAGAAAATCGTTTATTGGGTCGCAAGGAAATTTTAGCCGTCGGAACCGAGGCTAAACAGATGTTTGGTCGTACCCCGGGCACTATTACTGCGGTTCGTCCTTTGCGTGATGGTGTTATTGCAGATTTTGAAGTTGCCGAAGAAATGATTAAATATTTTATTCGCAAAGTTCATCATAGAACTTTGATGACAGCACCATTGATTATTATTTGTGTGCCATCATGCGCAACCCAGGTAGAACGTCGAGCTATTCAAGAAGCCGCAGATGCTGCTGGTGCTCGCAAGGTTTACATTGTTGAAGAATCGACAGCAGCGGCTATTGGTGCAGGTCTGCCAATTGATAAACCAGTTGGTTCTATGGTTTTGGATATTGGTGGTGGTACGACCGAGGTTGCAGTTATGTCACTGGGCGGAATCGTTTATTCAAATGCGGTTCGTACTGCTGGTGACCAAATGGATTTAGATATTATTGATTATGTTCGTAAAAATAAGAACTTGTTGATTGGTGAAAATACAGCCGAAGAGATAAAAAAGAGAATTGGCACAGCAATTATACCAAAAGACAAGGCAAACGAACAAAGTATGAAGATTAAGGGTCGCGACTTGTTATCTGGTACACCACGTGAAGTTGTTATTACAGAATCCCAGGTTGCAACAGCATTAAACCAAACGGTTAACAAGATTGTTGATACAGTACGTCAAGCATTGGAATCAACACCACCAGAATTATCAGCGGATATTGTTGATTATGGTATTGCTATGACAGGTGGTGGTTCATTGTTGCGCGGTTTAGATGCTGCGATTCGTGCTGCAACTGGATTACCAGTATTCTTGGTTGATGATCCACTGTCATGTGTTGCAAACGGCAGCGGAAAAATGTTGTCTAATCTGGATAAGAATAAACACGTTCTGCAAACCATGTATTAATAATTTAATTTATAAAAGCCGCCTTTTGGCGGTTTTTTTATACGGTTCTGTGTTGATTTTTTGATTTTTATTTTGTAGTCTTAGCTTTGAAAAAGGTATTTAATATGAAAGAAGAAAAATCAACAAATGAAACAAAGCTGTCGTTTGAAGAAGCTTACAAGCAATTAACAGAAATTGTTAAAAAAATGGAAGATGGCAGTATGCCACTGGCTGAATCAGTTGCTGCTTATGAAAAAGGTATAAAATTGAAAGCTTATTGTGAACAAGTTTTAAAAGAAGCTGAATTGAAGATATCAACAATCGCCAATTCCGATAAATAATATTTGGGGGCATATTTTGAGCCAAAAACTTACACCTGTTATGCAGCAGTACGTGGATATGAAATCCGAAAATCCGGATGCATTGTTAATGTTCCGTCTGGGTGATTTTTATGAAGCTTTTTTCGAAGATGCAAAAACAATCAGTCATGTTTTGGGTTTGGTTTTAACCCAACGTGGAACAGATGGTGATGGCGAAGATATACCAATGTGTGGGATTCCATGGCATGCGGCGGATAATTATTTTGGTCGCTTGGTCCGCGAAGGGTTCAAAGTTGCGCTGGTTGAACAAATGGAAACCCCAGCCCAGGCCAAGGCTCAGGGTCGAAAATTCATAGAAAGAAAAGTTATTCGTGTTCTGACCCCCGGTACACTGACCGATGAAAATTTATTAAGTCCGAAAAAATCAAATTTCTTGGTTGCGGTTGCACTTAATAAATCGGGCGGTTTTGATATTGCAGGTTGTGATATTTCAACTGGGGAATTTTTTCTGGGAAAATCAGAAAATATTATCGACGATATGGTGCGCATTAACCCAGCCGAAATAATTTATCCTGAAAACATTGCTGAACAGCGCGATATTTTGCGTATTCGTGACGTGTTCAAAACAGCGCCCGTTTATGAAAAATTATATAATCGGGTGGATATTGATCAAATAGTTTCCAGGGTTTTTGGTCAAACCATTGCTGGACATCATTATAATAATGAATCGGAATACAAACTTGCCGACAGTGCGATTGCTTTGCTGGCAGGTTATTTGTTTAACACACAACGCGGTGCAAGTATTGTTTTTCGCACCCCTTATAATTTGGGTGGTGGTAAACAACTTCTTATTGATTCTGCAACTTGGAAAAGCTTGGAAATTGATTCTGCGATAAACGATGGTGGGGCGTGTTTAATTGATGTTTTGGATAAAACAAAAACCGCAGCTGGGGCGCGTCGTTTGCGTGCTTATTTGCGAACTTTGTCGTCAGATATTGGTGAAATCCGTCGTCGCCAGGAACATATTGGTCATTTGATTTTAAATTTGGAAGTTACTGGTTTGTTGGCACAAATGTTATCACGTGTACCAGATGTCGGTCGCAGTTTGTCACGTTTGCTATCTGGTCGTGGAACGCCACGTGATATTAGAAATGTTTCTGATTTTTTAGTTATGATTCCAAATGCAAAATCAGTTGGCTCCAGATTGGATTCTGAAATGGTTGCCAGGTTTTCACAAATAAAAACACATGATTCTTTTGCTGGGAAATTAAAGTTCGCATTGAATGATGAATTACCAACATTTTTCCGTGATGGCGGCGTGATTCGAACAGGATTCGATCCATCACTGGATAATATGAAAGAATTGGCAAACGGTGCGCGCGATACAATTGCAAGTTTGCAATCTGAATACATAAACAAAACTGGAATAAATACGCTTAAAATAAAATATAACAATATTCTGGGATATTTTATAGAAGTTCCATCCGCCCGTGCAGACATTATGATGAAACCAGAAAATGGATTTATTCATCGCCAAACAATGGCTGGAAATATGCGTTTTACAACATCCAAGTTAATTGATTTGGATAATAATGTTCGCAGTGCTGCTGAAAAGGCCAGCGGAATCGAAAATGATATTGTTGCAGGTTTAATAGATGAAATTCGTGGCATATCTGATGATTTATTAAATACATCTGAATTGATTGCGGACGCGGATGTTTGGTATTCGCTTGCCGCATGTGCAAATGATTATTCATGGGTCAGACCAAATGTAACAGATGCAACCGAATTTGATATTGTTGGTGGTCGTCATCCGGTTATCGAATCTGTTTTACATGATAGGGGGGACCAGTTTGTTAAAAATGATTGTAATTTAGATTCCAAATCAATTGCATTGTTGACCGGACCTAATATGGCTGGAAAATCAACATACTTGCGTCAGAATGCATTGATTGTTGTTCTGGCACATTTGGGTTCCTTTGTTCCTGCAAACAGTGCTGTTTTGGGTGTTTGTGACCAATTGTTCAGTCGTGTTGGTGCATCTGATAATTTGGCGGCTGGTCAATCAACATTCATGGTTGAAATGGTTGAAACAGCAAATATTTTGAATCGCGCAACAAATAAATCTTTTATAATTTTTGATGAAATTGGACGCGGAACTGCAACTTATGACGGTATGGCAATTGCCCAGGCAGTTTTGGAATTTTTGGATAAGATGAAACCCAGAACATTATTTGCAACACACTATCACGAACTGACACATTTGGTTGGAAATGATGGTTTATCGGGTGTTCAATGTTTGACAATTGATGTTCGTGAACATAATAACGAAATAATCTTTATGCACAAAATAGTGCCCGGTGTTGCGAATCGTTCGTATGGAATACATGTTGCACAAATGGCAGGAATTCCAAGATCTGTTGTAATGCGTGCCCAGCAAGTATTGGAAGGATTAGAATCAAAGTCAGTAATATTTCCACAAATGGATATTGTAACCGAAGATAATGTTGTTGTGGAAACAGTCGCCGCAGAAAAAATAAATCAAATAATCGACGAACCAGGTGTAAAACCAGCGGAAGAAAAAGTTTCCGCACCGGCAAAGAAAAAACAACTTTCATTGTTTGGGGAATAATGGTTGATGGATGGATAATTTTGGATAAGCCATCTGGAATCAGCAGTCGCGGTGCTGGGGGGCGTGTTGCGCGAATGTTTGGTGCAAAGACATTTGGGCATATTGGAACATTGGATCCGATGGCGTCTGGGTTACTGCCGCTTGCTCTGGGTCAGGCAACCAAGATGATTCCTTATTTGGAATCGGATAAAATCAAAGAATATTTATTCAGTATCAAATGGGGAACACAAACTGATACTTTGGATGCCAAGGGTCGTGAGATAAAATCAGGCGGAAAAACACCAACACGTAACGAAATTATAAGTGCCTGTGAAAAGTTAATTGGGGAATATGAACAGATTCCACCACAATATTCAGCAATTCATGTAAATGGCCAGCGTGCCTATCAAATGGCATGCCATGGTATATCGGTTGATATACCACCACGCCGGGTTTTAATAAAAGAATTGGAATTAGTTGATTTTGATACTGCAACATTTCGTGTTGTTTGTGGGGTCGGCACATATGTTCGAAGCCTTGCGCGGGATATTGCCGAATTTTGTGGTACATTGGCGACAGTTGATATGATACGTCGTATCAGAACAAATGGTTTTAATATAAAAAATGCTGTTAAACTTGATTTTTTAGAAAATCTGTATAATAATGGCGCGGACTTCGAAGAATATTTGAAGCCGATTGATTTTGGACTGGGGGACATTCCGGTTCTGAATCTGAATGATGGGGACGCTGATTTTTATAAAAACGGCGGCTTTGTCGAAATGGCGGCAGCGATTGAGTCTGGGCCACACCGTGTTTATACCGATGATAAATTTATTGGTATTGGGTGGGTCGGGAATGGTTCACTGCGGCCAAAAAGAACAATAAAATAAAAAGGAAAAACAATGTCCGTCACAAAGACAAAAAAGACAGAACTGATTAACCAGTTCAAAATATCTGATGTTGATAATGGTGGTTCTGCTGCATCTCAGGTTGCAGTTTTAACAGAACGTATCCGTAATCTGACAGAACATATGAAATCTAATCACAAAGACAACCATTCAAAACGTGGTTTGTTGTTGATGGTTAATCGTCGCAAAAAACTGTTGGCTTATATCAAAAAGAACAGTGTTGCCGATTACGAAGACCTTATTAAGAAACTGGGTCTTAGAAAATAAATTTTATCCACGCTTGCTGGTTTTAATCGCCGGTCATGTAACAATTGTACACTCCCTTTGATTAAAACTTCGCAATCGCTGGACATAATTTATTTCTTGTTTATAAAAATCCCGCCTTGTGCGGGTTTTTATTTGCAAACTGTTAAATATGCTATATAATCAAAAAGCTGGAGAAAGGATTATTCTTTTTTGCGTTTATTCAGAGCGCAATGACGAATGATTTTTCTCCACATAAAACAGACATGGGGTCTGATGCTGAATATAACAAATGGAGAAAAAATATGTTATTTGGTTTATTTGATAAAAAAGATGAAAAAGCAGGTTTAAATAATCCTGTTTATGTTGAAATTCCATACGGTGATGAAACACTGCGTTTGGAAACAGGTCGTTTTGCAAAACAAGCAAATGGTGCTGTTATGGCAACAATGGGTGGAACAATGGTTTTGGCCACTGTTTGCGCCGAAAAGACAGCAGTAGAAGGTCAGGATTTCTTTCCACTGACAGTTGATTACCAAGAAAAATTTGCATCTGCTGGTCGTATCCCTGGATCACGCGATCGCCGCGAAGGAAAATCAACAATATCAGAAACACTGATTTCAAGATTGATTGATCGTCCAATCCGTCCTTTGTTTCCAGAAACTTTCAAAAACAAAGTTCAAATTATTGCCCAGGTATTTTCGTATGACAAGAAAAACCAACCCGATATTTTGGCAGTAATTGCATCATCAGCTGCGCTGGCATTATCTGGTGTTCCATTCCAGGGACCAATTGGTGCAGCACGCGTTGGGTACGTAGATGGCAAATACACACTGAACCCATCCAGAAAAGATACAGACGAATCCGAAATGGATTTGGTTGTTGCTGCAACCAAAGACGGTGTTTTGATGGTTGAATCTGAAATTGGTGAATTGGATGAAAAAGTAACATTGGGTGCGGTTAAATTCGGTTTTGATGCACAACAATCAGTTATTAATGCAATTAACGAATTGGCTGAAAAAGTTGGCAATGCCGCATGGAGTGTTGCTGAAAAAACAGCCGAATACGTTGCAATGGAAAAAGATTTTGAACAGTTTACTGGTGAAATTGAAAATGCATTGGGAATAAAAGAAAAATTGTTGCGTTTAGATACTTTGTCGGAAATTCATACACGTGCCAAGGCCCGTATTGCAGAATTGTTCCCAGAAACAACAACTGCATCCAGCACTTTGAATTCATGGGCATATGAAATAGTTGAATCTATAACTGCACGCATTATGCGCGGTAATATTTTGGCTGGTAAACCACGTATCGATGGTCGTGATAATAAAACCGTTCGTCCAATTGAAATTGAATTGGGTGTTTTACCACGCGCACACGGCAGTGCATTGTTTACACGCGGTGAAACCCAGGCTTTGGTTTCATTGACATTGGGTGGCGGAAAAGACGCATTACCAATTGAATCGATGGATGGTGCTGCAGAACAAGATTTTATATTGAACTATAATTTCCCTGGGTATTCCGTTGGCGAAGCAAAAATGTTAAGGGCCCCAGGTCGTCGTGAAATTGGTCATGGAAATTTGGCATGGCGTGCAGTGCATCCAATGGTTCCAAGTCGTGAAAAATTTGATTATGTAATTCGTATAGTATCGGACATTTTGGAATCAAATGGTTCATCTTCTATGGCGACAACTTGTGGTGCCACATTGGCAATGATGGACGGTGGTGTTCCATTGACACGTCCAGTTGCAGGTATCGCAATGGGATTAATCAAAGAAGGTAATGATTACGCAGTCTTGACCGATATTTTGGGTGACGAAGATCATCTTGGTGATATGGACTTCAAGGTAACTGGTACAGATCGTGGTATCACTGCATTGCAGATGGATATTAAAATCACATCTATTACTTTTGAAATCATGGAAAAGGCATTATCGCAGGCAAAAGACGGTCGTATGCATATCTTGGGTAAGATTGAAAAAGCAATCAAAGCACCAAGAAATAATGTTTCTGAATACGCCCCACAGGCATATGCAATGAAAATCAATCCAGATAAAATTCGTGAAGTTATCGGTAAGGGTGGAAGTGTTATCCAAGCTATGACACGCGAAACAAATACACAAATTGATTTGGCAGACGATGGAACAATCAAAATTATGGCAACATCCAAAGAGCAGGCTGATGATGCAATTGCACGTATAAAAGCAATTGTTGCAGAACCAGAAGTTGGTCAAATTTATGAAGGTGTCGTCAGCGGAGTAAAAGATTTTGGTTTGTTTGTAAAAATCATGGGTGGTTTCGAAGCTTTGGTTCATATTTCTGAAATAACTGGAAAACGTATGGAAAAAATCGAAGAAGCCAAAATAAAAGAAGGCGACAAAGTTTTTGTAAAATATTTGGGCGCTGACAAACGTGGTAAAACCAAAATGAGTATGGTTGGTATCGACCAAAAAACAGGCAAAGAATCCAAATAATAATTACAGGGGATACATAAGATGGATATGGGATCATTAATGGAGCAGGCAAAACAATTGCAAAGCAAAGTTGCGGCTGCCCAGGATAAATTAGCAAAAACAAGTATCAAAGGCATTGCCGGTGATGGTCAATGTATTGTTGAAATGTCTGGAAAATATGATTTATTAAATCTGACAATATCCCCAGAATTATTAAAATACGATTCTGTTTATGTGGTTGAAGTAATATCAGCTGCTTTTAATGATGCCAAGGCCAAGGCAGACGTCACAATCGATAAGATTATGGGTGATGCGACCGCAGGTATGCCAATACCAGAATAAAAAAATCCTTGCGAATATTAAAATTATAGTTTATTATTCGCGAGCTTTATTGGATGTTTAGCTCAGTTGGCTAGAGCATCTCGTTTACACCGAGAGGGTCGGGGGTTCGAGTCCCTCAACATCCACCAGAATATAACCGCAGGAAACTGCGGTTTTTTTATCGCTTGAAAAAAATATTCGTTTTCTTTAGAATGAAATAAATCTTAAATAAATGGAATTATTTGATGATAAAGAAAAAAAATTTATTTTTCTTTGTATTCTTTTTTTATTCAACTGTTTCTTGGGCGGCGGGTGTTACGGGGTGGTTTTGCGATTCTTGTAATATTGGTAATTTAGCTATGTCTGAAGGGACCATACACTGCCAAAATTATTCTTGCGATGAGTCTTGTTACTTTTGCCCAGATATTAGTACAAATAAATCGATTGTAATAACAGGTGGAACTCGAAATTGGGTAGAGGTTTGTTCGACCTCTCTTATGTATTGTATAGATGGAAGTCCGGGTGCATGCTAAAAATCAGGGTGGTTATGATAAAAAATAATAAATACAAATTTTTATTATTAGCAATTTTTATATCATATTCAGGTATTGCAAATGCTGCCTGTGTTAATCAAGATTACAGCTGTACGTGCAATGCGGGTTATTATGCTGTTAATCAGGGTACTTCAACTTGTTATTGTTCCCAATGTCCAGCAGGGACTTATAAATCAACAGCTTCTACGGCCACATCGTGTACAAATTGTCCGGCTGTTACGGATTTTACAACAACTTTAGGTATTACCGTTCTTGCAACAAGTTCATTGGGCAGTACATCAGAATCCAGTTGTTACGTTGTATCTGGTTCATACAGGGATTTATCAATGAATACTTTTTCTTTACTATCTTCTTGTGTATATTAAAAAATTTTATTTTGCTAGTTTCTTTGACCAAGCTAAAGTATTTTTTACAAAATAATTTGCATAATTAAAGTCAAATTCATTAGATTTGTTTATAAGTGTTTTATTTGCTTCGATCCAAAAATCAAGATCCTGGGGGACCAGAGCATTGATTTTATCAAGATTAAAATCAACATTATCTCCGTTAATGCCACCTAAATATCCCTGGGGGGTTGTGTCAAAAACCGGTCTGGACCAACGGGTTTTATTTTTATAGGAATATTCTGTTCCATAAAGCAAAGAAAACTTAATATTCATATCTTTTAGTGTGGAAAATTTTCTGTGCAAATCAGGATAATATAAAAATGAAAATTCCAATTCAGGGTTGTTGCTAATTATACGTGAAACTTTGTTCAAGTTAAATAGATTCGGATCTTTATCCAAATCTATTTGCCAATTTTTAACTACTGGTTTACCATTATTCATATTGATATTAAAAAACCAATCTAATATATCAGCTGGGATTATCCCCTTGGCACCGAAAAGTTGGCCCCAATCATCAGTTAAATGAATTTTTATATTCAAAGATTCGGGCATTTTTAATGACAAATCTAATAACTCAAACAACCATTTATTTCCATTGGTCTTTAATCCCATCGTAGCGGAATTTGCATTAATAGAAAGTTCAACTTTTTCGGAAAGGTTCAGTAAATCAATTATTTTATCAAACGGTGCGTATTCGCGAATTCCAGAACAAGTGATGCGACTAAGGCTCATATTTTAACTCTTTTGGTTTAATCTCAGTTGCCCACAGGCACTGCCGATATCTTGCCCACGCTCTCTCCTTATTCTTGTGTGAATACCGTTTTTAATCAAAATATCCTGAAAACGGTGTACAGAATTTCCAGATGGTGATTTGAAATCACGTTCAGTTACTGAATTCCACGGAATCAAATTTACCATGCAGTTTTTATTTTGCAATAAATTTGATAATTCCTGGGCATTTTCAACCGAATCGTTTGTTCCGGCCAGCAATATGTATTCAATCATTAACTGACGGTTATTTTTTGATACAAAATCAAATGCGGCTTCCAAAACTTCACTGATTTTATATTTATTGTTAATGGGCATCAATTTGCTGCGTAATTCGTCCGTTGGTGCATGTAATGATATTGCCAGGTTGATTGGGTGACCCCAGTCAGTCAATTCGCGTATACCGGTCACAATTCCACACGTAGAAACAGTTATTTTACGCCAGCCAATACCCAAATCGCTGTGCAGTTTTTCCATAAATCCAATAGTATTTTGTGTGTTTTGTAATGGCTCGCCTGTACCCATAATAACAACATGTGATACATCATTGTTATTCGGGTCGCCATTTGGTTTTATGTTTTTGTTATCTTTGTCCCCACGAAGTTCCCATTGTGCAGTAAGAACCTGGGAAAACATTTCGTTCTGTGTTAGATTACGTTTCAATCCCAACAATGTGCTGGCACAAAATTTACACCCCATTGCGCAACCCGCCTGGGAACTGACACAAACACTGTTACCATAACTGGTGCGCATTAAAACAGTTTCAATCTGATTTCCGTCATTTAATTCCAACAAAAATTTTGTAGTCTGACCGTCTGTTGATTCCAATTTTTTTATAATTGTACATGGCATAGTTCTAGCCAAATTATCCAAATCATTTCTTAAATTTTCTGGTAAATTTTTCATAACGGAAAAATTTGGTGCACCGCGGGATAACCACTCGGCAACTTGTTTTGCACGAAATTTTGGTTGTCCGATTGAAACAATAAATTGTTCCAACTCGGCGTCTGTCATATTAAAAAGTATTGGTTTATCAATCATATTTTATAGTTTGTATCATTTATAACAACAACTGCTTTGCGACGAAGTTGTTTTAGTTGCTGATCGGCTGTGAACATAGCTTTTTTATAAATAGCGTTTTGTTTTATAATATCATCCAGTTTACCGTATTCTTTTGTTTTTTTAGAATCACATACAAGCAAAATAGAATCATCTGTTGGTTTAGACCATGTCATATTTGGTAGACCAGCAATAATATCACGTACGTCCGATGATAGTTCATATTGCAGGGCTGTAAATCTTTGTGGTTCACCACCCAAATTTTTTGCCTGTTGTACAGCATCATCACAATTTTTTGGTTTAGTCAGTTTTGCAACAATGTTTTGTGGAACATCAACCAGGCGAACAATAGTCATTTCAATGGGTAAACCACGTGTACGTTCCAGGTCTTGTTTTTCTTGGGATATTTCATCATTTGATACATCTATGGTTGGAACAATTGTTCGTGCAACAACCATCTGCCAAGCGATGTTTGCCCGAACTGCTGTTTTTGCCATCTCTTTTTCTGTTGCACTGATTTCACCCAGTTTCATAGAGTTTAATTCTTTTATTACTTCCTGTTTAGTAGGTGAAATGTTGAAATTTGAAGCATAGTTAAGCTTTACATAATCATCTATTATGTTTTGAAAAGCCTTGCGACGGTTATCAGTTGATGTATCACCCTGTTTAGCCATCAGTTTTGTTCTGGCGGTTATATCGGAGTCTGTAATCGGTCTTCCATCAATTGTTGCAACAACAGATGATGCAATTGCAGTGTTTGTAACAAATAATGAAAATAAAATCACAAAAATTGTTTTTGATTTGAAATCTCTCATTTTTTACCCTTATTCTTTAATTATAATTTTGTTCCGTCAAGATTTAGACCAAAACGAAACTGTATAGTTGTATTTCCAACGTAATCTTCCTTGATTGTATTATCGCGACGATATTCAAGCGACAAGAAATAACAAGGATGATTATAGAATATTCCACCAGTATGACGTTGGAACCTTTGTTCTGTTACATTGTAAATAGCGTTAAATTTTAAGCCAACTCTTTGGGTTAAATGTATACCAAGTCCAGAAGTTACTTCATTTATATTTTTATCAATTGTCAAAGCATCTTTGAATTGGGCTGCCCAGATGTGTCCAACTTCGAAATAATTTCTGGTTGTTCCAAAGCGTGCAGAATTTTCAATATGGCGAAGTGACATACCGTCCTGGGCAAATCTGAATCTGCTGGACAGTGACAACCATTTTGAATCTTCGTAATCAATGCGACCTACGTAATCAGACTGACCATTATGGAATCCACTATTTGGATCGGTATCATTGCGTTTTGTAAAATCGTATGATTGTCCCAAAAATGTTTCTATGTTATGACCATCATTGTCAAAAGCAGCCCAACGTACACCATAGTCCGCAAAAGTACCATTTTCCCATAAGTCTAAACCAGGAAAACGATTATCTGAAAATAGTGTTGAATCAGATAATAAAGCACCAGCAGAATCGTTGTTTTTTGCAAATACTGGGTCTTGTAAATTACGCATTGTTGTTATTCTGGCGCGTGGTTCTATAACCTGTTTCCACGTAACACCAGGACGCATTAAAGGTAATCCCCATTCCAAATATCCACTGGGTAAGAAACGTGTTTTTACACCAGAAAATATGGTTCCATCTTCCATTTCTGTATTACTGAAATTATAAACATCGTAACGTGCGGACATACTGGCAGTAACGCGATTTCCACCCCATAATGTCCAAGGTGATACTAAACTGGATTCACCAATTATACGCTGACTGGATACACCAGCGCCCGATACCCCCAATACATCAGCGTTTAATTTAATATATGTTTCATTAAATAATGGATCTGTCTGATAAATACCACGAATGTTTGGTAAAATATTTCCATTTGGTGTTGAATATTTGGTGCTGTCAGCACGCAATTCCTGAAAGGTATGAGTGTCCGCAACTACATATCCAGATTGTCCAAATAATTCAATTTTGGCCCCAGAATCCAAATATGGTTGGTCACCGTAAAATCCATATTTTTGTAAATATGTTTTATCAGACGCTCTTTCTAAAAAGACAGTTGTTCTGACATTATCACCCATTTCAATAACATCATCATTAAATACGTGCCAACGACTTTCGCCGTCTTTGTTGTGTGTAAAAGATCCAGAAGTTCTGAATTCAGAATGATTTGTATTCAGTCTATGTTCTAGTTGAAATAGTGGATTTTCCTGGGTTAGATATGATACTTTTAACGTGGCATCATGTGTATCAGAAAAAGCCAAATAAATTGGTAAATTGAACTGAGTTCCCATATTGTTAGTAGAATTAAAATCAGGAACCAATAAACCAGATTTGTGTTTTATGGTTGGATCTGGCATTTCAAAATAAGGAAACCAAAAGACAGGTAAATTATAAGCCCAGAAAACAGGATTATAAAACTTCATCATATGGCTTTGCATATTATGAGAAAGTTTTGTTGTAGAAATTTCCCATGCGTTTCCAAATTTATCACAATTGTAACAGGCTGTGAAGACAGCATTTTTTGAAAATGTATCATCATCTGTTTTTGTTATACTATCTGCTTTTATATAAACGTTTTTCCCCAACCACAGCTGAATATCACCACCATATGCGCTGGTTCCTTTGTTGAATATATAAGAATCAACCAAAGTTATTTTTTGACCAGATTGATTTGAAATCTCGGTCTTTCCAGAAGTTTTTATAGTTTCAGATTTTATATTATATTCTATTTTTTGTGCAGTTATTGTTTTTGGTACATCAGTATCAAAACCATCAGCCCCAGCGTACACAGCACCTGGAATAATTAAAAATAACAAAAATAATTTATAAAATTTCATTTCTTAGACAAGAATATCATTATTACAGCCAAAACCGCAAATTGTGCAAGTATAATAATCCCAAGGCCGGTTAAACTGGTTATCATATTTGATGCCGACATGAATGCTGCCATAACAACCGCCATCGCCCCAACCGCTATAACTGGTGAAAAGCTGGTTCTGCGACGCAAAAGTGAAGAACGTAAAAGTATGGTTACACACAGCGCGGCCAGGATAATATTCATCAAAGGACTTAAAATTCTGGTGTAAATTTCTGTCAGAATCAGTTTATGTTGTTTTTGATCTGATTGCCAATTTACCGATTTTAATAAATCCAAAGTTGGAATTCTTCTGACTTTGAAGACGGATTCCCCGGCTTTGTCAGCCACATTTAAATCCATGTCAAAACTATCAAATGTTCCAACAGTTATATTTTCATCCTTTGACTGTAATGAACCATTACTCATTACTATGGATAATCCACGGGAAGTAGAAACCAGTTTTCCTTTTTCTGCAAAAATTGTCAGTTCTGATTTTTTATTTCTTGTATCTGACAACATTAATTGTGACAAATCATAACCAGATACTTTATCCACATAAACAACCAAACCAGTAGCCATTTGATTAAAAGTAGATTCTTTTAATTTCATATGTGCTAAACCGTATCGCAGTTCCCATTGCGTATCGTAAAACTTTGCCTGGGTCATAGGTACAACCCATAAATTTAACCCCCAGTTTATAACAGTTAAAAATATAGCCAGGGTCAAAGCAGGGCGTGCAATTTGGCGTGGTGACAGACCAGATGCCGCCATGACAGTAACTTCGTTTTCACTAATCATTTTGTTGTAAACGAATATTATGGCAATGAATGTTACAAATGGGATTATTATTGATACAATAAATGGAATCATCAAAACAGTTAAACCCAAGAAACTGTGAAGTTCTATACCATAGTTAAGCAAAAACTTCATCATGGACATAATTTGTAACATCCAAGCCAGACCGGTCAAAACTAATAATAACATTATGAATATGGTCACCAGCTGTTTTGTAAAGTATTTATTAATAATTTTTTTCATAGATTGAAGTATAAAGCCCAAATATGCCAGCGTCAAGCATCAAGCCTGAATTTATTGGTTATTTGATATGTTTTTTCTTGCATTTTGCCGATTCGGAGGTAATAATCTGTCTGTTCTTAAATAAAATTTTTTTAAGGGCGGGGTTGAAAAACCCCGCCCTTGTAAATAGAAAAGGCGGAAAACCGCTTTTTACGATAACAAGGAGAAAAGAAATGTCTTTTGTTTCAATGCCACGTCAGGATTTACTGTTGGCTATCGATTCTTTGGCACAGGAAAAGCAAAT
>JAFGMU010000006.1 GCA_016927395.1 Alphaproteobacteria bacterium | reverse complement strand
TCTATATTTCCTGACATCAATTTTGCCTTGCCTGAATTCATATACTCGGCCGGTTTCATTAATGACTCTTCGGTTATTTCAACATTATTTGTTATTGGATGTAAAATTCCATGACTGCGACCCAAAATATAAAAAGTAGCAGAAATAAAGAATAAAATAATAAACCAGTAAATATATATCGACAAAGACCAAGCGTTAAAGCGTGGTTTTATATCATCTGCCTTTTTTACAACAAACAATTCTTTTTTTGTCGCTGGTTTTGATACAGCGGCTTTGGTCAACTTTTTCTTAGTCGATTTTTTGTTTTTCATTAAAATCTCCCTAACTACATTTTGATTCTAGAAAGATTTTGATAATTCGTCAATATGTTTCTGTGATATCTCTTTAATTTCACCAACAGAAAGATTTCCCAAGTTTATATTTCCATATGAAATTCTGTGCAATTTTTTAACTGGTAAGCCAACCGCATCTAAGACTACCCTGATTTCGTTCTTTTTTCCCTCGGTAATTGTGATTTTTAATTCATTGTTTTTCATAGTGTCTATTTTCATTGGACGATATTTAATTCCATCAACCGTGATTCCATGTCGAACATGTTCCAGTCCAGAAAAATCACCACCACCGACCAACGCAATGTATGTTCTGGGTATATTGCTGGATGGCAGTGTCAAAATTCGCGACAATTCACCATCATTTGTCATTAACAACAGTCCAGTTGTCTTATAATCCAGACGTCCGATGTATTTTAAATTTTTATATTCTTTTGGCAAAATATCATAAACAGTTTTACGCCCCATTGGATCATGTGCGGTTGTCATAGTATTAATTGGTTTATGAAATGCATAAAGTCTGGTTTTATTATCTGCACTTATTAATTTTCCAGAAACCGTTATTTTTTCTGAACCATCTACAAAAAACACTGGACTGGTAATTGAAACATTATTTACAGAAACCAAGCCCGATTCAATCATACGTTCTGCTTCGCGTCTGGATGCGACACCATTATCCGACAAAAATTTGGCAATTCTTACTTTCATTACAAAATTATCTTTGCCAGCGCAGCAACTGCTGCTGTTTCTGCACGTAAAATTGTTTTGCCCAGCGAAATTCCAATTGCACCAGCGGAATCCAATGCTGCAAATTCCGAATCTGAAAAACCACCTTCGGGTCCGATTAAAATATGTTTTATTTTGTTTGGTAATTTTTTATCAAATTCCTTGTCGTATGCTGCACGTTCGTCTGCAAAAACAAGATTTGATTTATCCATTTTATCAAATTTTATAACTGGTAATAATTCTGGGACACTGTTTCGGTTGGATTGTTCGGACGCTTCGATTATTATTTTTTTCATTCTGGTCCAATTTATATGTTGTGCGACCGTTCTGTCAGTTATAACTGGTTGAATATTTGAAATTCCCATCTGAGTTGCCATATTCAACATTTCGTCTGTCTTTTTTATAGGTGCAAAATACAAAGTAATGTCATTGCTGGGGTCTATATGACATGTTTTTTTACCAACAATTAAGTACTTTGAGTCTTCTGATAAATATGCATTAAATTCATCGCCGGAATTAAAAACCAAACAATCATTGGTTCGCATGACCTTTTTCAAATAATGCACGATTTCTTTATCAGCTGAAATCTTTTTACCGGATTCAACTTTTTCACTAACAAAAATTCTTGGGATATTCTTCATTTTTGTATCTTTATTTGATATAATGTTATCACAATGGTAGCTAAGTTCAAGATTTTATCAGCAGGTGGTGATTCCAAAGGCTTGAATATATTCAAGTCTTCTTCGTACAAGGAACATCAACAAAAACCAATGGCAGCGTTATTTTGGAAAATACGCTGGGCTTCTGGAATTTGGTTATCTTGTGCTCTGGCTTTTGGTTTATCTTTTATTATCGAGCATATTTGGCGTTATGGATGGTCCCCTGCTACTTCAAAATGGACTTGGATTTATTTAGAAAATATGGTGACATCTGGTGGTTTTTCTGTTTTGGCCCAAATACCTGCATGGTTGGGTAGAACTTTTATGCGCACTGATATTGCCTGTCTGACACCACTTATTCCAATTGTTATTTATCATTTTTTATCTGATGCAACACTGGTTGGCGAATTTAATCCGCACGGAAATGACAAATTTGATGAAAAATCATCAAATAAAGCAACCAAGGATGATATTGAAAAAATGGGCCTGTTAAAAGGTTTTATGATGGTTCTTGGGTATTTCAAAAAGAAACCATTGATGATGAACGAATGTTTATCAACTTTATGTGTTGCGCCCCCCGGTACTGGTAAAACCCAGGGTGTTGTTTTACCAACTATTTTTGAATGTAACAAAGTTTCAATGATTATCAATGACCCAAAACCCGAATTAAAACAGAAATCATCTGCGTATCGTGCAACTATTGGTCCTGTATTTATTATGGACTGGGCCGGTCAGGATGATCCTGAAAATGGAATTTATTATCCCAGCTGGAATCCGCTTTCACCAGAGCATGTACCATTCAATCAAGAAAAGCGTGATTTGTACATTGATTCAATGTGCAATACATTAATTGCAGAAAAGGCATCCAGCAGCGCGGATCCACACTGGACTATTTCTGGTCGTGCTGCACTTTCTGGACTTGTCCAATTCATGGTTTCAAAAATTGAACGTGCCAAGGCTGATGATTATTTTTATTCCAGAATCATGTCGAATACTTTTGATGAAGAAGATGCAAATGTTTTAAGTGATTATTATATTTCTATGATAAATGACCCAAATGCATATGCTGCTAATGCCCGCCTGCGTGCTGGACAGTTAAATGGTATGAATTATGTTCATATTGGAACCTGGGCAAATATACCGGACGCATGGCATGGAAAAGAAGCATCACTGTCCATGATTTTGGATTGGTTGAATGCAAATCAAATCCGCATTGCCGAAGATATTGAAAATCGCCGCAAACAGGGCGACCAAATGGTAATGATGTCGGACCCTATGAAAGATTTATTTTTGGATGCTGTTAACGAAGCCCGCCAATATTCTTACGCCCATCGTTCAATTTTGGAATTAACACAGCTTGCAAATACACCTGACAAGGAACGTGGTTCTATTTTATCAACTGTTATGGCTGGACTGGGTATTTTCCGAAATGCAGCTGTACGCAATCGTACCAGCCATTCTGATTTTCACTTTTCCGATTTGCGCGGATTAAAAGATCCAACAGACGGCAAGATAAAACCAGTAACAGTTTATCTGTCAATTAACATGGTCGATGCCGAGGCATTAAACCCAATCACTGGAATATTTATTGAACTGATGTCCAGCTATCTGTTGGCAAATGCACCTGACAGTGTTCGCGATGGTCAAAAAATGGGACCGTATCCAGTTTTATTTGTTTTGGACGAAATGCCAAAAATGCAAAAACTTCAGGCTGTTATCCAGGGTCCAGATTTGGGACGTGGTCAACAAATTTCATATTTGATTATCGGTCAAGACTTGCACCAGATTGCAGAAAAATATGGTAATGATGCTGCTGCGACAATCGTATCAACAACCGCAGCCAAGGTTGTATTGCGTCAGAATGATCCAGATACAGCAAAACGCTTTTCTGACATGATGGGTTATAAAATGAAAATTAAAGTAACCAAAGATGATAAAGGTAAAGAAAAAGAGGATACCGGTAGTGAAATTCTGTATAGTCAAATGGACATTATGAAATTGTCTGAAAAGAAACAATTAGTAATATTCCAGGGTTATTATAACAGACCGATCGAAGCCGATCATCAACCAGCCTGGAAAGACGAAAGACTGAAGGGATTGATGGCAATGGGTGAAAGTTCACCACTGCCAGAATTCTTGGTTAGGGCTCACCACCAGTCAATGGGTTATAACGGAACACCAAAAATTTACAATCCACAGACCAAAGAAATTAAAATTCTTGAACCAGCTAAGTAAATTTGACCTGGTTAACATTTTGGGGTTATAATTTATCCTATGAAAATCAAAAATCTATTTTTGCTGGGCATTTTAGCTTTTTCTATATCAGCATGTGGCACTGCGGCACATCTGGATTCAGTTAGAAATGATTGGGCGTCTGAAAATTTCGAAAAAATATCTGCTGATTCCAAATCTGATAACTTGGACCTGTTGATTGGTGCCCAGGCTGAATTTCAAAAGGGCGATTATAGAAAAAGTGACGATTTATTTGAAACTTTTAACAAACGTGACATAGATCCAACCAGCACAACAATCGGCAGTGAATTAGGTAAATTGGTCGGCGGTCAAATGGCAACCGATTATAAACCATACATGATGGATTATCTGTTTGCTTCTTATTATCAGATTTGGGATGCACTGCTCGACAACGACTTTGATACAGCGCGTGTAATCATCAACCAATCTTATGGACGTCAACAGAAAATGAGTGCAGCTTACAGAAAGCTGGTATCAAAACGCCAAAAAACAGAATTAGCAGATAAATTAAAAACAAACACATCACAGTGGACCGCATATTCAGACATTATGAATCCTGCGCTGACTTATCTGGCTGGATTGTATTTTTTGAATATCGGTGAATCAGAAAACGCACGACAATATTTGGTACGCGCCAGCGGAATGGTACCGAACAACAGTTATATAAAATCAGATTTACAATCCGCAGAAAATGGTATGAAGCCAACAAACACAGCATGGATATTTATCGAAACTGGATTTGGGCCACGTCTGCGTGAAAAAAAGGTTAACGTACCATGGTTAGTTGGTGGAAAAATGCAGGTAATATCTATTGCCACTTCGTATCCAGAGGTGTTTACAGGTGATTCATTAAAACCAAATGGTGCACAAAAACTGGCGGATACTGATTCAATGTTTATGACAGAGTTTAACGAATACCAAATAAACGAAGCCCTGCGTGCATTTTCAAAAGCCATCGCAAATTCTGCATTACAATCAGCATCCAACGATAAGATGGGTGGATGGGGCGGTATTATCACTGCTGCTTATTCAATTGCCACAACAAATGCAGAAATCAGAACATGGGTTACCCTGCCCCAGCGTATTTATTTGCTGCGTGTTAAAAAAGATAAATCCGGATTGATTAAATTGAATTCTGGTGATACTGTTAACGTTGGATATTCGGGAAACAATTTAATTTATATTCGTGGAAACGATGTAAAGATTGTAAATATAAAATAAGAAAAGAAAGGAGAAAGCTTATGAAAAAAACAAAATTGGTATTGGCACTTTGTGCTTTGCCATTTTTTGCAGGCTGTGGCGAAACCCGTGTTGTCGATTTAGACAATTCTGCCGATGTTGCAGGTATGCAAAATGTAATGGAATTGGAATATCGCGACTGGACAAAAACGGCTGAAAAAATGACATCCAGCATGCTGAAAAGTGGTGCATTTATGCGTGTAAAAAATCCAGTTATTGCAATGGGGCCAATGAAGAATGATACGATGCAACGTTTTGATACTGACATTCTGACCAAAAAAATCAGAACAGTTATCGTAAACGATGGTCGTGCCCAGATTGCAACAAACTTTACTGGCGAAGATGCAACCAGTGACAAAGTTCGCACATTGCGTGGAAACTCTGAATATGGTTCTGATACAATAGTGGCCAAGGGTACTTTGGTTGCGCCAAACATGTCATTGTCTGGAAAAATGATTCAACGTAATCTGGAATTACAATCCGGATGGTTTTCCAGCACAGACACACGTGTTGAATATTATCTGCAGCTGACGCTAACTGATTTGAAGACCGGTCTGTCTGTTTGGGAAGATGAACAGCCGATTGTAAAAGAAGGCGACCACGCCCCAACATGGTAAAAAATAAAAAATCCCGCTTTTGCGGGATTTTTTAATAACTTTTTTAATCAAATGGGTTTTCAGATTTTTTGTATTCGATAATAATCGGCAATTGTTCCCATTTTAATTCACGCGCCAGACCACGACGCAGATATCTGGTATAGCTTTCCGGGATATCAGATGCACCACCTGTATTTATAGAAATACGAATCGGATGATTTCCAATCTGTGATGCAAATTTAATTCGCATAGGACGTTTCAATCGCGACATTGGTGGTTGGCGGTCGGTAATCAATTTTTCCAAAATACGATTTATCAGACTGGTTGGTGCATGCGAATTTGAAACATCCCATAATTCATAAACACGCTTGAACAGATTTTTTACACCTGTGCCTTTTTCTGCAGATATTGGCAATATCAGTGGTTTTATAATCTGATGAAAAGAATTATTAAACTGATGTTTTAATTTCAACAATTTATCATCTTGTTCGGCCTTGTCCACCAGATCCCACTTATTCAGTGCAACACATAAAATTTTTCCAGCATCATACACACGCGATGCAATTCCCAGTGCTTGGTTTTCAATATCACGTGTTGCATCAATAATCAGTATAACAATATTAGATTTATCAATAGCATCCAAAGATTTCAAAGCTGATAAAGTTTCAACATCATCCGTAACACCAGATTTTCGGCGTAACCCCGCTGTATCCATTAAAACAATATCGCGTCCATAAAAATTCGTTGGAATTTTAACTGTATCACGTGTAATACCTGGTTCATCCTTTACAATTTGGCGGGTTTCGCCCAATATTTTATTTACCAAAGTTGATTTACCAACATTTGGTTGACCCAAAATAGCAACTTTTAATTCATCATCTTTTTTATTGGTAGTTTCTGAACTGCCACCAACTTTTTCCAAAAATTCATAAATTTTATCAAAACCTTTTTTATGTTCTGCTGATATCATTACTGGTTCACCAAAACCCAATTTATAAAAATCATGAATATTTAACAGACGTCTTTCAGATTCGGATTTGTTTACTAATAATAAAACATTTGCTTTATTTTTTCTTCTTATCTGTTTTGCCCAATCCAAATCTTCGGGTAACAATCCAACCCGACCATCAACAACAAACAAAACAGCGTCCGCCCTTTCAACCGCAGAAAGCGCCATATTAGTAGAATCTGCACCAATACCAATTTTTACCTTTTCTAAACCCGCCGTATCAAACAATTGCCAATCCGTATTTGGTACATTTCCCTGAACAACATCACGTGTAACACCTGGTCTGTCGTGAACTAATGCATCACGTGTTCCCGTCAGTGCATTAAACAAAGTTGATTTTCCAGTATTGGGTCTTCCGGCTATTACGATTCTTGTCATAACTTTTTCCATTGATTTTTCCAAATTATAAAGCAAAAATAGAAATAAGCAAATGGGAGAACAAAATGAAAAACAAAATCAAACATTGGACAAAGCACATTTGGGATATTCTGACTCAGCCAAAGCGCTATTTCGGTAAGATAGTAGCTGATGGTAATCTGGAAGAATCTATGTTGCGTGCATTTATGTACGGTTTGCTGGGTGGTGCTTTGGTTTTATTGTTGCGTCTGATTGGTGGCGCCACAATTACCATAGGATCCGTTTTTACAGAAATAATTATTGTTCCTGTTTTGGCAGTTGCACTGTTGTTTATAATGGGTGGACTGTTGATGTTGGTTTCAGAAATAACAGGTGGTGAACGAGATTGGGAAATTGCAATCAAAGGATTGGCGTCTGTTTTCTTTATATATCCGGCTATTTTAGTGCTTAATGCTTTGGCATTTAACTGTACATCTATCTGGATTGTCAGTCTGATTGTAGATTCTTATATATTGTTCCTGTTTTACAATATTAGTTTGTATTGCATGAAGGGTAAAAAACACAACGTAATGATTGTTATAGGTGTTCT
>JAFGMU010000041.1 GCA_016927395.1 Alphaproteobacteria bacterium | reverse complement strand
CGATTTATCGCACTGGGCCAATTTTCCTTGGTCATATCATTACGTGCAGTGTACATAACTTTGCCTGCTATGTAATTTTTCAGAATTATGATTTTATTTTGTGCATTTTCAGCATATTCAGACTTTGGGAATCTTTCAACCAGTTGTTGGAACTGTTGCAATGCGTACGTTGACATACCCGGATCACGTCTGACATCACTTACCTGGCGATAATAACACATTCCACGCAGATACAGTATGTATGGAACATCTTCGTGCCCTGGGTGGAAACGCATAAATCTGTCTGCTGTTAACAAAGCACTGGAAAAATCTTCGTCCATATACTGAGAATAAGCAGCCATTACCAGCGCATCAGCTGCCCATGGACTGGATGGAAATTGACCCTCGGCACGCAAAAATTCATTAGCAGCCTTTTCATAATTGGTTCTGTTAAATTCTTTGTATGCAGAATTGTAAATTTCAGGCAATGACTGTTCTGGTTCAATTGTTTTACCACCACATGCTGCCAAAAGACCAATAAAGCAATAAATTATAATTCTTTTATTCATATCTTGATTTTCCTTTTACTGGGGTAGTATAATCGCATTTATGAAACTTGGCAAACATATTTTCGGCGTCGGGGTAATGACTGGCATCAGTCGTATATTTGGTTTTGTGCGCGATATGCTGATTGCACGATTCTTGGGCGCGGGACGAATGTCAGATATTTTCTTTGCTGCGTTCAAGCTACCTAACCTTTTTCGTGACCTTTTGGGCGAAGGCGCCTTGTCCACAGTATTCGTACCAATGTTCACAGATCAGAAAAAAGACGATTATTTTGCCAAAAACGTATTTTCTTGGCTGGTGGTTGTTTTACTGGGAATAACGATTGTTTTTGAAATAGTTATGCCAATTATTATTATGGTGTTGGCCCCTGGGTTTTATGATGACCCAGGAAAGTTTGAACTAACTGTTCTGGTTTCCAGGATAATGTTTGGATATGTCATTTTTGTATGCGTTGCTGCATTTTTATCTGCTGTATTGAATGCTTTTTCACGTTTTATACTGGCTGCATTTATGCCAATTCTTTTAAATTTGATGTTAATCGCATCTTTGATATTTGCAGGTCGGTATTCAGATATAACTGTTTTATATATAATATCTGGCACTGTTGTTTTGTCTGGAATTGTGCAATCTAGTATTTTATGGTTGCGAATACGTAAAAAGCATTTTGGATTAAACCTGATAGTACCAAAATGGACCCCCAGAATAAAACAATTGTTTAGAAGACTGGGTGTCAGCATATTCGGCAATGGTTTTTACCAAATAAACATCATAATTGGAACACTGGTTGCCAGTTTTCAAAGCGGTGCAGTGTCATGGTTGTATTATTCTGATAGAATTGTCCAATTACCTTTTGCAATAATTGGATTGGCAGCAGGAACGGTTTTATTATCTTCTTTATCGAATGCAATTGCAAACAAGAATATGCGCAGCGTTTATATCCAGCAAAACTCTTCTATACGTCAGTCATTGATGCTGATTTTGCCCAGCGTGGTTGGATTGTTTGTTCTGGCAAAGCCAATTATCAGATTTTTATTTGAATATGGTGCGTGGACACCTGCATCAACAAATGCTGTGGCGGCTGCAATAATGATCCAAGTATTGGCACTGCCGGCAATGATGTTAAGCCAGATTTACAGTAAAACGCTTTATGCAGCACAAGATGTCAGAACACCAGTTAAAACCAGTATTATATCACTGATAGTATCCAGTGCTATTTACCTGGGTATATTCAGTTTTATTGGATATCTGGCCGTGCCACTAGGTACAGTTATCGGTGGATATTTAAAAAACTATCTATTGGGACGTGCATGCAAAAAACGTGATTTGTTCAGATTGGAACCACGCACCATAAAATCCGCTGTATTTTTCGGACTATTTTCTGTTTTACTGGGCACAGCGTTATGGTTTGTACCAATAACAAACATTTTCTCTTTGGGATTGGCTATGTTGGGATTTGGAACTTTGTATTTGCCAATCGCTTTTTTGGTCAGCAAAAAAATATAATATTTTTACTTTGATTAATTGCCCTAAAATAAAGTTGAAACGGGGCTTTTTATATGATAAAATGTCAATTAAGAATGTAAGGAGAAACTCTATGAAGAAAATTGTATCATTGGCAGTACTGATGGCATTATTGGCCGCGTGTAGCAACTATGGCACATCTGAAAACAAAATGGATGGTTACGGTTCTGATGGTTTGTCAGAAGAAACATTGAATGCTGGTGGCGGTGACGACACATCTGCAAACGATGCTTATCTGATGGCTGCTGCTCCTAAGTATTATGTTGGTAGCGCATACAAAGTTGAAGATACACAATACATCCCTGCCGAAGATTTGACTTATAATCAAACAGGCATTGCTGGAATTATCCCAGCTGAATTAAATGGTTCAAAAACCAGCAATGGTGAAACATTTGATATTGATCAAATGGTTGCAACCAGCAAAACTTTACCATTACCAACAATCGCACGTGTTACAAATTTGGAAAACGGAACATCCGTTGTTGTTCGTGTAAATAATCGTGGTCCATTTGTTAATACACGTATTATGGATTTGTCCCCAGCGGCTGCTCGCAAATTAAGCTTTAACGGCCAGACCAAGGTCCAAGTACAGGTTTTAGCAGATCAAAGTACAGCCGTAAAAAATGCAACTTTGGGTGAGAATGCTGTTACAGAACCAGCAGTTACAGAACCAACACCAGCACCTGCAGCAACAGGTGAATACAGTGTTCAGTTAGGTGCATTCTATGCCGAAGACAGTGCAAATGCATTGGCCCAGAAAGTAAGTCCATACGGAACTGCAACAGTTGCAAAAGAAGGCGACATGTTCAAAGTTCGTATCAGTGGATTGGATGCAGCAAAAGCTCGTAGCACTATTGATGCTCTGCGCAGTAACGAAGGTATGGCACCAGGACTGCTGAAAGATGGTAAGTGGGTAAATGCCGACAGCATCTAAAAATTAAATCCGCCAATTGGCGGATTTTTTAATGGAAATTTTAATATGATTATCTATTATAATAATCATGAAACAATTAACCGATTTTGATTTAGAACAAATGACTAATGGTAATTTTACCCCTGATGATGTTACTGTAAAAAAACAGGTAAGACACGAATTAAAACTAAGTCAATTGATTCCGGAACAACCAAAACCTGTTCCAAAAAAAATTATATTAGATTTACATCAAAAAACCGAAGAACAAGCGTGGCAAGAAATAAATGATTTAATTAAATCTGGTGTACGAAATGCAGTTATAATAACCGGTGCCAGCGGAATATTAAAAACCAAATTCAAAGACTGGATAACCAACGGAATTTTGGCACAGTATATAACTTCTTGGGAAATGGTTAACAACGGTTCTTATCAAATTAAAATCAAAAAAATAGCGTTCTAAAATAATTTAACATTAATTGCAAAAAGATATTTTTTATCTATAATGTCCCTGTGATTAAAAAAGCTGCGCAAAAATGGAAAAAGTAAAAACTGTTTATGACCATATAAAAAGCAATAATATCAAAACAACAATTTTGGTCGCCCTGTTCCCTATTTTCTTCATAGCTTTGGTATTTTTATTTGTATGGGCTGTTGCACCATTACAAAAAGCAATTGATACAACAACTATGGTCGCAATACCTACTTTTATTGCATGTTTTATTTGGTTGGGGATTTCGTGGGCCTTTGGCGATTCTATGATGTTGTCATCAGCTAATGCGCACGAAATTCATAATAACGAAAAACAATACCTTGAAATATTCCGCAGTGTTGAAAATGTTGCTCTGGCGGCTGGATTACCAACACCACGTGTTTACATAATCGACGATGAATCATTGAATGCATTTGCAACTGGTCGCAGTCCAAAAGACGCCAGTGTTGCATTAACCAGTGGAATTATAAAAAAACTGGATAGATTAGAACTCGAAGGTGTAATTGCACACGAAATGGCACATATTGGGAATCGTGATATTCGTCTGGATATGATTTTGGTAACTGGTATTGGTGTAACTGTTTTTGCTGCGGATATGTTATTGCGTGCTGCAATTTATGGAGGAAATCGCAGTAATGATGAAAAAAATAATAATGGCGCAATTTTATTAATGGTTTGGTTGGCATTTATGGTCTTTAATTGGATTATCACACCAATTTTGCGTATGGCTGTATCACGTAAACGTGAATTTGCGGCTGACGCAACTGGTGCACAAATTACCAGAAATCCAATGGCTTTGGCGAACGCATTACGTAAAATATCATCAGATTCACGCGTTGAAAACCTGGACAAGATGAAATCAATGGCAGCTATGTGCATTGCGGACCCAACTGCACCCCGTGAATTTATAAGTGAAGTTTTCGCAACCCATCCACCGGTCGCAGAACGAATCAAAAGATTAGAGAGTATGTAATAAATAAAAAGGAACATAAATGGCAAATTTGCATTTTCATTATGGTGTTATGGGGTCATTAAAATCTGTTTCGTTAATATCATCAGAATTTAATTTTAGAAAAACTGGTGTAAAAGTAGAAGTACTAAAACCATCTTTTGATAATAGATTTTCTGAATCCGAAGTTGTATCGCGTATGGGTGGACCAGAAAATATGATTAGAACACCTGCAATAGCACTCCCAAGTTTAGATAATTATTCACCAAAAAAAGATACAAAGGTTTTATTGATTGACGAAGTTCAATTCTTTAAACCGTCAGATATAGACAAACTGGTTAAATTTGCTGATAAAATGGGAATAATTGTTATGTGTTATGGACTGACAGTTGACAGTAATGAACATTTATTTCCCGCTGCACAACGATTGATAGAAGTTGGTGCAACACTTCATCTGATTGAATCAAATTGTCAAAAACCTGGGTGTTTGCGAAAGGCAACACATCATTTACGTTATGATAAAAATAGAAAACTTATCCGCGAAGGTGAACAATTTTCAATTGGCGATGAATCTTATGAATCGGTATGTCGAAAATGTTTTAATCAAGCATATTATGGAAAATCAAAATAAGCGATTATCTGGCGTGTTTAGGTATTAGTGTTTGTTTTAACAAATTTACACTTAATAAATCGCATCCATCTGATTGGTAGCAACTAATATATTTATTAACCAATTCAGGATATAATTGCTCCAATGGCTTTAATTTACCATCGCAGCTGATATATGACACTCTTCTTTTCCCTGAATGGTCACAACCAATTGATGCAGTTCTGTCTGGGTACAGGCTTATTATAAACTCTGACCAAATATTAACGAATGAATTATATTCTGTGCAGTATTCAAAAAATGGAATATCAATACCAATATTATTTTCTTTTGCACGTCCAGTTTTAACAATGTCATTAAAAATTGAATAATCTATTCTTAGACTTGGATATTTTTTTATCTGATAATCTTTAATCCGATTTATAATCGGATCATTATTGAATGACAATATTTTTGTCCAAAGTTTTCTGTTTCCGAAACCAGGGCCTGAAAGTATCTTCAAACTTTCTTTTATTCCATTTTCATTATTGTGATATTGGTCGCTTGATAAATCCAAAAGATTTTCACATATTCCGCATTTTTCCAGATTGTCCAATATTTTCAAATCTTGCCATATTATATCGGCTTTTTTTGACATCGCCCAAACAGCATTACTATGTAACTCTATATTACATTTATTTTTTAACAATTCTGTATACAATGTTGGCATATAACTATGTGAGTTATGATAATACGCGGACGTTGGCTCACCGCCATTTAATACAATATGGTTAACAAATCCAGTATTTTTTCGAAATTCTTTTACATAAAATAAAATATCTTCAAGCGGCAAAATTTCTTTTGAACTTTTTGGACTAGAACAAGTCAAACAATGTTTACACGCACGGTTACAATAATAAGTTATGTAAGCATTCATGTAAAAATTTAAATATGGCGAATATTCTTTCAACATTTTATTATTTTTTATAATTCGCAGTAATATAGACCATACTCTAAATTTGTCAAATAATAATTTATTTTACCTGTATATGCGTTATTTTTTCTTGCAATTTGGATAAATTCATATAAAATAAGGCCCGTTGCGCCCATAGCTTAACTGGATAAAGCATCTGACTACGGATCAGAAGACT
>JAFGMU010000040.1 GCA_016927395.1 Alphaproteobacteria bacterium | reverse complement strand
TCTGAAATTTTCCATAACTTGAAATCAATTTTGAAAAAATCTGGTAATTCTACAAACGTTGGTGACGAAGGCGGATTTGCTCCGAACTTTAATTCATCACGGACCGCATTGGATACAATTATGTCTGCAATTTCCGCAGCTGGGTATATTGCAGGTGAACAGGTTTCAATCGGATTGGACGTTGCAGCAACCGAATTTTACAAAGACGGCTTTTATGAATTCGAAGGTCAAAAATTATCATCCGAAGAAATGATTGAATTTTACGAAAAATTGATTTCTGATTACCCAATTATTTCAATCGAAGATGGACTGGCCGAAGAAGACTGGTTGGGATGGAAAGAACTGACAGAAAAATTGGGGCAAAAATGTCAATTGGTTGGTGACGATTTGTTTGTAACAAATCCAAAACGTCTAGAAAAAGGAATTGACGGAAACGTTGCCAATGCTATACTTATCAAAGTAAATCAGATTGGCAGCTTGACCGAAACACTGGCAGCCATTAAAATGGCACAGAATGCAAATTATGGTGTAATAATTTCGCATCGTTCCGGTGAAACCGAAGATACAACGATTGCGGATTTGGCTGTTGCTACAAACGCTGGACAAATTAAAACTGGTTCTATGTCACGCACAGACCGCGTTGCAAAATATAACCAATTGCTGCGCATAGAAGAACAGTTGGCAACAAACGCAAAATATGGAATATAAAAAATTAGATTTTTATCTGGTGTTTTCTATAAATGCCAGATAAAAACCAAATAAAACAATGTTTAACGTTTCTGATATTTTAATATTTGTAAAATATTTTATTTCCGCATTGATTGTGGTTGGTATTGTTTTTGCGCCAGCCTATTTAGCTCGTGTCACCGGCAAAGGCAAATACGACATGTTACTGGTTCGTATTTTCAGTTGGTTATTTGGATGGACCGGTATTGGTTGGTTATGGGCGCTGTTTATCAGTTCAAAAAAATAATCTGGCATAACCCCACGATTTTTCGTAATTTTTTCTTGCTTTTTATTCATCTTACCGCGATAATCAGCATATACTAAATAAAAGGATAGCGTATGGCAGGCAGCATAAACAAAGTTATACTGGTCGGAAACATTGGTCAGGAACCCCAGGTACGAACAATGCAAAGCGGACAAAAAGTAGTAAGTTTTTCACTGGCTACCAGCGATCGTTGGCGCGACAAATCAACCGGGGAACAAAAAGAACAAACAGAATGGCATCGCGTTGTTGTTTTTAATCCTAATTTGGTCGAAGTTGCTGAACGCATGTTACAAAAAGGCACAAAGCTGTACCTAGAAGGTTCATTAAAAACCAGAAAATGGCAAAATCAACAAGGCGCAGATGTTTTCACAACAGAAGTTGTTTTGAATCCATTCGGTGGTCAGATGGTAATTCTTAGTGGTGCCAAGGGAATGGACGGTGCATCTGGTGGCGAATATAATGCCGCACCAATGCCACAACATGCACAACGCGAAGAAATTTCTGTAACAGAAATTGGCGACGATATCCCATTTTAATAGAAAGTGGTAAAATTCCTTGAAGTCGCAAATTAAAAATAAATTGGCGACGATATCCCATTTTGAATGATTAAAAAAACCGCCAAATGGCGGTTTTTTTATGACTCTTCTTCTTCGACTTCTTCTTCCAAATCTTCTTCAACTGCGTTCAAATCAATTTCACGCGGAATACCTAAAATATCTTCTATTTTTTCAGAAGCCTGGTCAATGTCGATTTTATGCAAAACTGCAAATTCCTGGGCCATGCGTTCCAAAGCTCTCAGATACAATTGACGTCCAGAAAAAGTCATGGTGTCCGCGGCACTGCGACGTTGCAAATCACGTACAACCTCGGCCAATTTCATTGGATCACCTGAATTTATATTTTCTTCATATTGTGCGGCACGACGTGCCCAAATCATACGTTTTGCCCCTGCCTTGCCACGTGCAGATGCAATTGCTTCGTCCATTTTCTTTAAACTGGACAGTGGACGCAATCCCGAAATTTCAGCCCTTTCCAACGGAACGCGCAAAACCATGTGATTTTTTTCAAAATCAATAACCAGCATTTTCATTTTTTGACCGGCAATTACATGATCTTCTAAACGAATCAGCTTTCCAACACCCTGGGTTGGATAAACAACATACTGGCCAGTTTTAAATTCTAATTTTTTCGACATAAGGCGCACCCTTTACAGTTGCCATTCTCTCTGTTGTGTGGATTATACCATAAAATTAAGAAAAAACAAATGAACAAACGATATTTTATCTGATTGTGTTTCTTCTAAAAGAACCTGTTCTGCGAATTCCATACCCATAGTCACCAATTTGACCGGTATTAGAAGATGTGGCACAAATCCATTTTCCATTCTGCAAAATAGCTGACTCGCCATCATCACATGTTGGTTTTTCTAAACGCCAGGTAAAACAATTACCCTTTTGATATGAACCATACGTAGAATTATCCGATCCGCCACGGGTATACGCACCATATTCTGGGTTCCAGCGGCCTGCTTGTTCACCAGCACACCACTTTCTGTCACCAAAACATTGTATACAATCACCATCGGCATCACATAGTTCAACTGGGGCAGCAGTTACTTTATAACCACTGGCAACTGAATCCCCTGTTCCCATGGTTTTGCCATTTTCCAAATCGCGACACCACAATTTTTGGCATTCATAAGTATTTATTCCATCTGTTTTGGTATCTGTGGCCAAAACATAACCTGGGCCACAATAATAAAACTGTTCATCACTGGATACAGCAGCGAAGCTGGCGGAGTTCAGCATTAAACAACAAAGACTAGCAAGTAAATATTTTATTTTCATACAAACAGTTCCTGTATCAGGTATTTTACCTTTTTTTACAGTATTTATCAATGCCAAATTATCAAAGATATTAATCTTAGGCTTATTGTCCCAGACCAGCCGGTGTAAATCTGCCAATATTATTAAATAATTCCTGCAATGCATTCAGCTTTACAGCAGCTGGAATTTCAGTTTCACCTTTCGCAATTTCAACATCTTTCAAATCCGCATCGTGCAAAATTTCTGTTTTTTTAATATTTTTACCATCTTTATCGACCCAAGCCAATAAGACAGTTTTATTATCGTATGTTACTGGAACAGGTCCATGATAATTTTCATCCATACTGTAATAAATCCAAACAGGTTCACCATAAATGGTTTTAACCTGGGGACTACCCAATTTATCTTCTAATTGTTCTGTTGTTTTTATACCCTTAATTTCGGATTCTAAATTTTCGGGAAAAATATATCCGCGATGCTTAGTCTGAAAAGTGCATGCAGACAATGTTAAAACCACTGAACAAGCCAGAACAACAATCGCGGATATTTTCATATTTATACCTTTTTAACCTTCGCCATTTTCTTTCACAGTATTGCTCATTAATGCAAATTGTGCAATATGCTTTTTCAACTCGGTCTTGTACGAATTATTACTCTTCGCCGATTCGACCAACTTGTCAAAGTTTGCATTCACACTGCGGGCTGCACCAAAACGACTTTCGGTTTTCAAGAATTCTTCCAAGTCCAGCGGGTTGTCGTGATTAGAATCCATAACCAGTGGATTTTGTCCATTTTCTATCAGACCTGGGTTAAATCTGTACAATGGCCATGCACCAGTTTGAACCATTTTTACTTGGTGTTCTGGACCATTTTGTAAATCAAATCCATGTGCAATACACGGTGCATATGCCAAAATTATTGATGGACCATCGAACGCCTCGGCTTCACGAAAAGCCTTTAATGCCTGGGCCTGATTTGCACCCAATGATATTTGTGCAACGTATGCACCTGACATCATGGCAATTAAACCCAAATCTTTTTTGGCGTGTTCTTTACCACCAATTGCAAACTTCATACTTGCACCGAATGGTGTTGATTTTGACTGTTGTCCGCCTGTATTTGAATAACCTTCGGTATCCAAAACCAAAATATTTACATTTTCACCACTATGCAACACATGATCCAAACCACCATATCCAATATCATATGCCCAACCGTCACCACCAACAATCCATACGGATTTTTCAACAATTTCACCAATCAGGCTTTCTGCCAAACGGGCGCGTGGTGTTTTTATTTTTGCCAATTTTTCACGCAACATTTTTTCAATTTCGCGTTGTTTTGAAATTTCTTTTTCATCGAATATTTTTTCGACATTTGGAATTTCCAATTCAAACAACATGCTTTTTAATGTTGCACGTTTTTGATTTAACGCAACACGCATACCCAATCCGTATTCAGCATTATCTTCGAATAATGAATTAGACCAAGCAGGTCCGCGTCCAGACGCATCACATGTCCAAGGAGTCGTTGGCAAGTTCGCACCATAAATTGATGAACATCCAGTCGCATTTGCAACAACCATTCTGTCACCGAACAAATGTGCCATCATTTTAATATATGGTGTTTCACCACATCCAGCACATGCACCTGGGAATTCAAAATAATGTGGCAATAACTCAACATGCTTTGGAATATTCAGATTCAATTTTTCAGATTTGAATTCTGGCAACTTAACAGCTGTATCAAAATTCTTTTGATTATCTGGAACATCTGATGCGGACACCATCTGTAATGCCTTAACTGGGCAATTTTTTACACATACATTACATCCTGTACAATCGGCTGGCGAAATATTTAATGTGAAAAACATATTTTCACCCAATTCGTTTGTCTTCATAGGAACCACTGTCAGACCATCAGCGCGTGCTTTTTCAGCATCTTGGGCATTCATAATATTCATTCTGATTGCAGCATGCGGACACATTGTTGAACATTTTCCGCATTGAATACAAACATCTAAATTGCAAGTTGCAACCGTTGAAGAAATCGCACGTTTTTCATATTTTGATGTTCCAACTGGAAACTGACCTGCCCCGAATTCACCATCAATTTTGAATACGGAAACCGGCAGTGAATCACCACGCATGGCCGCCATTTCACCCAGTGTTCCCGCAATTTCTGCAGGCGCGTCCAATGACATTGCCGGTAAAAAGTCCGGAGCAAAATTCGAAGCACTGCCCGGCAATTTATATTCATGCAAAAATTCAGATGCACGATCAACCGCAGCCCAGTTAGCTTTTACAACTTCTGTGCCTTTTTTCTTATATGTTTTTTCAATTGCATCCTTGGCTGATTTTGCAGCAATCGCTGGATCAATAACATGCGTCAGGTTGAAAAAGTTCAACATGATAAAAGTATTGATACGATTTCCCAATCCCAATTCGCTGGCTGCACGATTCGCGTCCAAGAAATAAACGCGCGCACGCATTCTGATTAAATGTTCCTGGACCTGTTTTGGTAGATTTGCAAATGCAACTTCTGGTTCCATTCCAGTATTTATCATAACGATTCCACCTGCTTTCAGACCTGCAAAAACATCAAAACGTTGGGCAATCATAAAATTGGAAACACTTATAAAATCAGCTGATTCAACTAAATACTGGCTTTTTATATGTTCATCAGAAAAACGAACATGCGAAGCAGTCAAACCACCGGATTTTTTCGAATCGTAAACCGCATAAGACTGGGGATACAAATCCGAATTTTCACCGACAATTTTTACAATATTTTTAACTGCACCAACAGTACCGTCACTGCCGATACCATATAACAATGCGGTTTTTACTTTTGGATTTTCAATTGAAAAAGCATTATCTGTTTTCAAAGAAAGTTTTGTCAAATCGTCTTCGATTCCAACTGTAAAATTATGTTTCAAAGTACCAAGTATCAGGTTTTCAGCAATTGCCTTTACATCACGTGGTTTGAACTCTTTTGATCCCAAACCATAACGTCCACCAAAAACTTCTACACCTGCACCAACGATTGATTTAACGTTCAAATACAGCGGTTCACCCAGACTTCCTGGTTCTTTTGTTCTGTCCAATACTGCAATTCGTTTTGCAGTCTTTGGCAAAGCCTCTAAAAATGCAGATACCGGGAAAGGTGAGAATAAATGAATTTTTAGCAAACCCATACCATTTGGTAGATGTGGTAAAGTTTCTTCGATTGTTTCGCAAGCCGAACCCATAGAAACGATAACATTTTCTGCTTTTTTATCACCAACATATTCAACCAAGCCATACTTTCTGCCGGTTAGTTTTGCAAATTCACCCATAACATTTTCAACAATTTCCGGTACAGCGTCGTAAAGCGAATTGCATGCTTCGCGTGATTGAAAGAAAACGTCTGGGTTTTGTGCAGTACCACGAACTGTTGGTTTATCAGGTGTCATACCATTTGCACGGTATTTTAACAATTCGGATTCCGGAATCAGTTTGCGCAAATCTTCGTCTGAAATACGTTCCAATCTGGATTCTTCGTGACTTGTGCGGAATCCATCAAAGAAATGCAAGAATGGAACACGTGTACGCAGGGTCGCGCTATGGGCTATTGCAGCCATATCTTGGGCCTGTTGAACATTGTGGCTGGATAACAGCGCAAATCCAGTTTGGCGCACAGCCATAACGTCACTGTGGTCACCAAAAATTGACAAAGCGTGTGCAGCCAGCGCACGTGCTGCAACATGCATAACGAACGGTGTTTGTTCACCCGCAATTTTGTACATATTCGGTATCATCAACAACAATCCCTGGGATGCTGTAAAAGTGGTCGCCAGTGAACCCATTTGCAAAGCGCCGTGCATAGCCCCTGCTGCGCCGCCTTCGGATTGCATTTCGATAATTCCAGGGATTGCACCCCAAATATTCTTTTTGTGCTGAAAAGCCCATTCATCAGCTAATTCACCCATTGTGCTGGACGGGGTTATCGGAAAAATAGCAGCAAACTCACTACATCTATACGCAACGTCTGCGGCTGCCCAGTTACCATCAACTATTAATTTTGACATTTGCCTTCCTTTTTTAAAATGGACACAAACTTCATAGTACCCCAATTTATACCCCAAGGCAAGGTTAAACAAGAAATCTTGACAAAATATAAAAATTGTAAACCCTCTGTTTCCAGAGGGTTTTAATGTTATTAAACCAGCAAAATGAATTTATTTCTTTTCAGACTTTTTATATTTTTTTATTGTCTCGACCTTATCAGCCTTGGTTTTTTCGGATTTTTTATCATCTTTGCTTTCTGACTTTTTATCAGCAGATTTATTATCAGAAGAAACTTTTACTTTGGTTTCAATTTTTGCCATTGCACGAACCATATCCATACCGCGTTGCAATTGATAATCCTTTGCGTCTTTTTCAGCATCAGTCATATCCTTTGCGTCTTTTTCGGGCTCGTCAGATTTCTTTTTATCGGAATCCTCATTTTTCAAAGCATTTAAAAACGAAGCTTCGGAATACAAGCTTTGTTTTTTCTCCAATGGTTCAACCTTGCTTTGCAGAACTTCTACGTCTGGGGTTATTCCCTCGCCTTGAATTGATTTGCCGCTGGGGGTGTAATAGCGTGCAATTGTAATGTGAATGGCAGTACCATCTCCCAGTGGCTTTTGCTGTTGAACACTACCTTTTCCAAAGCTCTGCGATCCCATAATCAAACCACGATTGTTATCCTGGATTGCACCAGCAATAATTTCCGATGCAGATGCTGAACCATGGTTAATTAAAACAACTAATGGTTTACCATGTGTCAAGTCACCTTGTGTTGCATAATTGCGAATAACATCATTTTTATCATGACCACGGGTAGAAACAATTTCACCAGAATCCAAGAAAGCATCAGCAACATCAATTGCAGCTGTTAAATAACCACCTGGATTATTTCTGACATCAACTATGTAACCAATTACTTTTTTCTTTTCCAGTTTTGTAATTGCATCCTTTAATTCTTTGGATGTTGTCGAACCAAAATCAGATATACGAATATATCCGATTTTTTTATCTTCGCCTTTTTCTTCGAACTTAATAGATTTTACTTTTATAATTGCACGTTTCAAAGTTATTGTTTTTGGTTCTTTACCTTCGGAAACTATTGTCAACTTTACTTTTGTTCCTGGGCGGCCCTTCATTTTTTTGACAGCTTCGTTCAGAGTCATATCAAAAACTTGTTCACCATCAATATGGGTTATATAATCCCCTGCTTTGATTCCTGCTTTTTCAGCTGGTGTATCGTCAATAGGCGAAATTACCATAACTGCACCTTTGTCGCTGGTTATTTGAATTCCCAAACCACCAAATTCGCCGTGCGATTTATCATTAAAATCTTTGAAATCATCTTCGGATAAATATGTAGAATGTGGATCCAATGCGGTCAACATACCATTCATTGCACCTTCCAACATTTTCTTTTCATCAGCTTCATCTACAAAACTATCGCGAGCAACTTCGAATACCAAAGCCAACTTTTTCAATTCAGAATAAATTTGTTCGTCTGTTAAATGCTTTACCGGTTCTTTCTTTTCTGCAGAAAAACCTGTTACTGGCAAAACTATTAAAAACACATAAATTAAAATTTTTTTAAGCATATCTTTTCCCCATTAAACATAACTATCCTGTCATGAACCATAAAACAAAAAGCGTCCACTCGCAACACGATTTTTTTAACTATTTTGTTTCTGCATCTATCCACGACAAATATTCATAAGATCCATAAGTTATGGGTAACGCTATTATTTGTGGAATATCATAAGAACAGTTTGATTTTATAAATGCTTCTAATTCAGAAAACAAATCTGTACGTGTTTTTATCATTAATAAAACTTCTTGGGATTTATTTTTTTTACCATTCATTTTATACACATTCGATACTGGTAAAATTTGAATGCACGATGCCAATTTTTCATCTAATAAAACATCTGCCATTTTTTCAGCTTCGTCGGCAGAAACAGTATTTGTCATAACAACACAGAATTCTTTTTTCATAATCTCTCTCCGTATTATGGTTCTTTGAAAATTCTTGCAGGATCAACCGAGTGATTTCCACGACGAACTTCCAAATACATTTCTGGTTTATCTGTATCCATTCGACCAATTGGTTCCCCGGCCAAAACTTCTTGTCCAACCAAAGCATCAACCGAACCCAAATTTGTCATAACTGTATTATAACCATTTTTATGTGACATTATAACAATTTTTCCAAATCCACGGAAATTATCAGCAAACTTTATAATTCCATCAGCCGGCGCAACAACTAATGAATCCCCGCGCACACGAATACGCCACCCATCTGAAACTAATCCTAGTGCGGTTTTTTCTTTGAAACGAACTACTAAACGACCACGAACAGGCGAATTCATTTTTCGACCTGAAAATCTTGAATCTTCTGACATTTCTGAACTGCCGACACCGGCTGATAATTCTGAAATATTTTTTGCACGGTCTGACAAGTCGCGCAGTTTTTGCTGCAAAGTGTATTGTTGATTTTTCAACTTTTCATTTTGTGCTGCACGAACGCGTAACAGTTTGTCCAAATCTTTTTTTTCCACTGCATATTTTTCAACAGTTTTATCCAGTTTTTCTTTTTCTTCGGCGCGCGCTTTTTGAATTGCTTCTAATTCTTCCATCTGTTTAATTGCAATTTGCATTTGTGAATCAAACTTTTGCGAAGCACCGGAAAGTACACTGGAAGTCAAAACATATTCATGCATATTTTCAGAATCAAAACTGGGGTGTGATGAAATAAACAAAATTGTTGCCGCTGCATCTGCCAGACGCTTTTTATTTTCTGCCAGAGATGATGCTAATTTGTCATGCTTGACACCTAATTCAAGTAATTTTTTTACCAAAACTGCACGTTGTTCTTCCAAACTGCTTACTTTATCTGCAGCTGTGACCAACTTTTTTTTTGTTTGTGCAATATCACGATCAGATGATTTTACTTTTTGTTCAATTATTTCATTCTGTCTTTTTGTTTGTTTTATTTGTGCATTAATTTGTGACAAATCAGGCGCGGCAAATGCCGCACCAAAACCAAAAGAAAATAAAATACAAAAAACAAATGTCTTTTTCATAAATTATTTAATGATAACCTTCAGATAGGTTTTTTTACCTTTCTTCAACATCACAAAATCAGCAGGCTTTATCGCAACCGTATAATTTGCATCTGATATTTTTTCATCATTTATCGATAATCCGCCCTGTTCTATCATTCGACGCGCTTCTGATTTCGAAGGAAACAAACCAACAGAAATCGTAAAGTCAACAACGTTTGGATTTTCACCTGTAAACTTATAATCCGCAGATGGTGCATTGACTGCATCACCACCGTTAAACAAAGCAGTTGCTGAATCAGCTGCTTCCTTTGCCGCTGCTGTTCCGTGTGCAATTTCAGTCGCTGAAAAAGCCAATATTTTTTTTGCTTCGTTTAACTCTGCATCTTTCAATTTGGACAATTTTGCAATTTCTTCCAATGGAATTTCTGTGAATATCTTTAAAAACTTTTCAACCAAATCATCCGGAATGTTACGGAAATATTGATAGTATTCATACGGACTGGTTTTATCTTCATTTACCCAAACTGCATTCCCAGCAGACTTGCCAATTTTATTTCCAGCCGAATCAGTGATTAATGGTGTTGATAAAACAAATGCTTCCTTGCCAAGTTTTTTTCTAATAAGTTCAACACCCATTATTGCATTACCCCATTGGTCTGCACCGCATGTCTGCAAGATACAGTTATGTTCTTTGTACAGTGTCAGAAAATCAACGGCCTGGAATGTCATATAATTAAATTCTAAAAATGTCATTCCTGTTTCCAGACGTTTTTTTACACTTTCCATTGACAGCATACGTGGCACTGTAAAATCCGTTCCAAAATCACGCAGAAAATCCATATGACTGTATTTTTTCATCCAATCATAATTATCAACCATAATTGAATCAGACTTGCTGTCGCCAAAGTTTATAAATTTCGAATATGATTTTTTTAACCCAGCGATGTTTTTTGCCAATATTTCTTCTGTCATCATTGGACGCCCAGTATCACGACCAGATGGATCACCAATTCGACCAGTTGCGCCACCAACCAACATTAATGGTTTGTGTCCAAACTTTTGTAACCAACGCATCATCATAACAGGCACCAAGTGTCCAACGTGCAATGAATCCGCTGTTGGGTCGCTGCCCAAATACGCCGCAATTTTTCCAGAATCCAAAGCAGCCATTAAACCATTCGTATTTGAAACCTGGTTTACAAAACCGCGTGCTTCCAGCTCTGCCCATAAATTATTTTTCATATGAATTTCCTTTTACCTAAATTCTATCAAATTTTACATTTAATCGCAATAATGTTGATAAAAAACCGCGCATATTGCGCGGTTTTTAATTTTGTTTCTTTCCCATATTTAATCCGACTTTTTGCATTATGTTTGCAGCTTTTGCAAAACAACTTTGTCCCGATATAGAACATGCATCGCCGTCTGGGTTTCAAGAAAGCATTTTGGCAACTTCGTCTGCCAAATTATCTTCGCGCTTTTCAATTCCTTCGCCCAACAGATAATATGCAAAACCAGCCAAAGTTCCACCATGTTCGGCAACAACTTGTTTTACTGTTTTTGATGGGTCCATAACGAATGGCTGTTCTTCTAATACTGATTCACCATAGTATTTTTTAATACGGCCTTCGACCATTTTTTCAACAACGTTTTCTGGTTTACCAGCTGTTGCGCCAGATTCAATAAATACTTTCTTTTCACGTTCAACTGCAATTGGATCAACTTCGGCAATTGTCATAAATTCTGGTTTATTAGCTGCGATATGCATTGCAATTTTTTGACCAATTTCATCGATTTTAGCTGCATCACCATTGATTGCAACTGCAACACCAATTTGTCCCATTCCAGGCACCAATGAATTATGAACATATGTATAAATATTTTCACCGGATACCTTAGCAACACGACGCAAATTCATATTTTCACCAATAGTTGCAATTGTTGCTGCAACATCGTCTTTGACAGCTTCCAATGTTTTTTCAAAATCACCAGAAAATTCCAAAGCTTTGTTTGCAACGTCTGAAACCAATTTTTGGAACTTTTCATTTTTGGCAACAAAGTCTGTTTCCGCGTTAACTTCGACAACACAACCCATACCGTCGCATTTAACAACAGTTACCAAACCAGATGCGGCAACACGACCGGCCTTGGATGCTGCTTTGACAATACCTTTTTGACGCAACCAATCGGCTGCTTCTTGGATATTACCGTTATTTTCAATCAAAGCTTTTTTACAATCCATCATACCTGCTGATGTTTTTTCACGCAGTTCTTGGATTAATTTTGCTGTAACCTCTGCCATTTTTTACTCCTAACTAATTTTATTAAATTCATATGGGGGATTTTTATCTCCCGCAATTTTATTCGCCTTTTTCAGCTTTTTCTGCCAACTTTTCACGACGTTCTTCACGAGCTTCGGATATTTTCAGTTTCTGTTTTGCGACTTTTTGTTTTGTTTCTTCTTCGAATTCTTCTACTTCAGAGTGACTCATATCAGATTCTACTTTTTTACCTGCAACGCCGCCCAATCTTTTTTCAATACCGGACAGAATCGAATCTACGAACAAATCACAATACAATTGAATTGCGCGTGAAGCATCATCATTTCCTGGGATTGGATAATCAACAATATCAGGATTTGCATTAGTATCACAAATAGCAATTGTTGGAATATCCAAATTTTTTGCTTCGCGTACTGCATTCATTTCACGTGGAACGTCAATAATAATAACAGCCTGTGGTGTTCCGTGCATATCTAAAATACCACCGAAAATACCACGTAATTTTTCTGATTCTTTGGTCATAACACCAACTTCTTTCTTGGTCAGACCTAATTTATCAGCATTAGCAATATCGGTTTCCATCTTTTTCAGACGACGGATGCTTTGGGAAACAGTGGTCCAGTTTGTCATCATACCACCCAACCAACGATTGTTAACATAAAACTGTCCACAACGTTCTGCTGCATCTTTTACAATATCTTTTGCTTGGTGTTTTGTTGCGATAAACAATATTTTTCCACCAGCAGCTGCAATTGCTTCTAATGCGACCAATGAACGATGCAACATAGGTGCAGTTTTGTTCAAGTTAATGATATGAATTTTATCTTTTACACCGTAAACGTACGATGTCATAAGAGGATTCCAGCGGCGAGTATGGTGACCAAAATGCACACCGGCTTCCATTAATTGTTTCATAGTAAAGTTTGGCAATGCCATGATTTTTTCCTTTTTTCTGTTATTATCCTCGTCGTTTGCAATTGAACCCAGATATTCAATCTGGACAGAAAACAGCAAAACGACTGTGTTATTCGCGCCAAGCGCGTGAGCGAATTTTAGAACAATAAATTACAAAAATCAAGAAAAAATAAACAACTCTATGATGGATTGCAGTTTATATCTGTCATCATGTTTTTTATATAAATTTCCTGGGCCTTTAATAGTTTTTTTAAAAAACCATCATGACTTAGGTATGAAAAAGCCAATGAAAATGGTGTTCTGTTAGAAAATCTTTCGTCCCAGGACTGTTTTCTGCGAGCACGCATATATCCATAAAGCTCGCCTGCTTCTTTGTATCTTTTTTTATCTTTCAATATACTTTTTATCATTTTGCGCATTGCTAAATAATAAATACGGGTTCTTTTTCTGATATATTTTATTTCATCACTGGTTAATCTGGTTGGTTTGATTAACCATTTTTTCTGATTAAATGAATATTTTTCAATTTCCAATATTTCACCGACAATTCCAACATCAACTAAAACCCCACAAACACTTGGTGAATATTTTTTTACAAAATGACTACTAACAAATTTTGAAAAAACTTTATACGTTTCTATATTCATTTTTTTTAAATATCTGTCTGGACGAACTACTATTTTAATATCCAAATCAGAATATTTTTTATAAAAATAATTTGCACTGGATCCACAAAGCACAACATCAACAATATCTTTTTCCAAATCAACTGGTATTTTTGAAAAAGTAGACAACGAACTGATTGCAGAAACAACTATATTATTTATGACATTGTATGTTTCTGGACGTAATGAACCATCACCGTTCCACAGTTTTGGATTTAATCTTTTATGATTCGGTACCCGGATTATCATTTTTCCATCATTAATTTTTTTATATTATCAGTATCTATTTTTAACATTTTCTTTATTATACCTTGATGCGAAATACGTGAATAAGCCCTGGCAAATGGTATATAATCTTTTATATCATCTGTCCATGCATCAACTCGACGTTTCTGTAAGTCATGAACAAAAATCGTTATTTTTTCGTGATTAGCTTTATTTTTAAGGAATAATTTTATTTCTTTTTTTATATCACAATATATATTATCAGCCTGAATTTCCATTTTTCTGATTTCATCATCTGAAAATTTTGTTGGTTCACGCAGCCATTTTTTTTGAATCAGTGAATATCTGGTAAAATTAAAACTGTCACTGGCAACAATACTGATATCCACAGGGATTCCATTTACACTTGGCGCATATTTTTCAATAAAGAAAACCTGTATAAATTTTATAAAGCCATCAAAAATATCAGGATTCATTTGTTTTAAATATCTGTCGGCGCGTATTACCAAAGTAATATCTATATCAGAGTTTTTATCATAAAAATATTCTGCCGCAGATCCACAAAAAATTACATCCATCAAATCATGTTCAATATCCAATGATAAACCAGAGTAATTTGATAAAACTGTCATAAAAGAAATATATATTCTGGTTAAAATTTCAGCGACATCAGATCGCAAAGAATTATCATAATTCCATAATACAGGATTTAGTTTTGAATGTTTTTTTATTCTTATCATATTATTGAACTGCACTTGACGAAGACGAGGCTGCAACAGGACAAACAGATGAATATCTGACCTGGGCAATCATCGTTCCGTATCCATTTGGCATTGGACAAGCTGCCCGACAATAACACTTTCCAGAATCCAACACATCTGTTGAAACAGCACAAGATGTATAAACACAAGTACCATATTCCCCCCACATATAGTAAGTATATGTGCCGACTACCAAGGTTGTGCAACTTCTGGTTTGTGTGCCAGTTCCAACCTCGGTTGTGCATGAACGTGTGGACGTTTGTCCCAAAGTACATTCGTTTGAATAAACTATACAATCACCAGTATCAACCCACTTGGTTCCATTTATTGTTGCCCAACCCCAGTTTGAACAGTTATTAAGAGTATTTCCATTAGCATCCATGCAGACTTGTTCTGTATAAGTACATGCCTGACACACCTGTTTTTGTAACAACGAAGTCCCACAAGAAGTATATCTTGTGTCACCAACTGTACATTGACTGGCCAAACAAACTGTATCTGCAAAAGCATCAGGGCCGATCCCAAAAATTTTTAACACGGGCAAAATAACAAAACCAAAAATAAGTGTGAAAATTTTTTGATAAAAGAATTTTATTTTTTTTGCCAATTTTAATCTCTCTCTTTAATATTTCTAAATTGAATACAAACAATTCGCATTATATGTATAAGTACCAGTAGTATCAGTAAAGGAAGTTCCCGCTGGAATAAAGCAACTGGTTATACCACCGGTATTATAATTTACGCTGGTACCTGGGGCTATGCAAGCTGTACAAACTGTACCATCCAGATAATAACCAGTTGCACAACTGGACAAAGTGCAAACACCCAAAGTAACCTCTGCTTTGGCATATCCAAAAAATAATAAAGATAACAAAGATAAAACCAGATATTTTAATTTCATTTTTTTTCCAATTCTTCCCATAATACCAAAGTCAAGAAACACCACATACATTTTTGTTATTATAATTGTCATATTTTGACTGGCACATTGTCAATCTAAAAAACACTGTGGGAATTACTTCCAAATTTTCAAGAAACCATCTGTATCCGAAGATTTCCAACCAGAATTTTGAACCGCCCTGATAAATACAGAACGTTTTGTTACAGGAATTGTAACTGTAACCTGGTCACCAGAAATTCTTTTAACTTCAAAATCTGTATTTTCTAATCTTATTGAATTATTCAAATTTATCCAATCATGCAATCCATATGGAATTTCAATTACTGCGGTTATTCTGTCTATAGATTCGGATTCGCCAACATCCAACCAATTTTGAATATTATTTTCTGTGAACCATTTTTTTGCCTCTACTGGATCAATTGTCATTTTTATATTTGCAGAATAAGTCGTTGCAGACAAGCGTTCACCATCTATACTGGTTGAAGCTATCAAGTTTGTAATTGTCGAATCATCTGTATTTTTCATTAATTCATCTAATTTTCGAGGATCTGAATATTTTGATAAAACGTCTGTCGTTATCTGTCTGCGTGCTTCATTAAAAGCCATCGTTTTTGCATTCATAGCAGTATCACTGGTAACATTAACAGATGCAACCCCAGTCAAATCAGGTGCAGCAAAAACAATTGCCGGAAACACAGCAAAAGAACACATCGTTATAAAACGTATAAATAATTTTCTCATAAAAAACCTCTGACCGAAAAGGATAGCAATTGTGTAAAAAAAATCAAGCCAGTTTAATTGTTTTTAAACTGGCTTGGCAAATTTTATTTAGAATTTTGCATTCAGCCCTACACGAATTCCCATAGATTTATAAATGGAATCTACTTCGCTTTTTGCTGTGCAAACCCATCCAGGACAAGTAGTTTCTAAACTTTTAATATTTATAGCCGTCTGGCTTCCAGTGGTTGGATTTAACATATCTGCTTCGGTTGCATAACCTGCCCCCCAATCAGTTCCATTTATTACACCACCTGATAACAGGTTATTATAAATTGTCATATAATAATTTTGATTCAAATATGTTTTTGCATCTGCACCACTTACTGAATAATAATCATATGTCAAACCAAAAGACAACATTATATAATCCGTCAAAGATGTATTCCAGTTTGCTAATAATCCCAAATGTGTTGCAGAACCCATTCCAGCCGTATCTTCTACGCTCTTTGGATGCTGCCAGTCGGAACGATATGGTTGATCACCAGTTGCAGTATAAGAAGGCAAACCTAATTCAATACGTCCATTTACTGAGTTATTTTTATTTATATCATATCTTATATCAACAGCCGCATACGGACCAGCCCAAGTAACATCATAAGAATGACTGACACCTGGTTGTTTATAATAATATGTTCCACCTGTATCAACACTTTCTGGATCTAGGGTACCAACTATTTCCATTGGTGAAGTAATTGTATCACGCCATAAAATTTGACTACTTTTATCAGAATAATGTACAACTATTGCTGCGTCACACTGAACTTCGCCCGTTGGTAGTGTGAAACAATTTGCAGTATCCACAGACAATCCATAATTGTCTTTTGTTTCCAACTTATAATTTAAACTGCGATAACCAATAGATGGCGTGATTTTTGCATTTCCCCATTTAAAGAAATCTGTCAATCCAAACCCAATATTGAACCCCAACATGCTGCCACCACTGCTGGTGCCAACTGATAAAGCATGACCAATTTGATCACCAATAACATCAGCTGTTCCACTGTCAATCCATTGGGTTATAAAATAACCACCATTTGTTACGTCGTCGTCAACCATTGTTGATTCACCGGATTGCATTCCAACCTTTAAACCAAAATCAACCTGGGCGGGTGTGCTGCCCATATTGAATTTATATCCAGCATTAACATCAAAAATATTCCAATCTACATTATCATAATGCAAAATACTTTTTGAATTATTCATCTCGAACTGCCACATGGAAGTTTCGCGTGAAACCCCACCACTTAGATAAAATCCAGTTTGGTTTGAATTTGATTTATTTTGTTTTGTTGCAACAGGCTGTTGAATTTGTTGCTGGTATTGCGGCTGATACCCTGAATAATAGTTATTATAACTATTTTGTTGGTTTGAATAATTATTATAATATCCGTTTGTATTATATCTTTGCTGTGGTGATTGATAATTACCGTTGTAATAAGTTCCTTCACCATATGCAACAGGGGTAAAAAACAAAGAGCAAATGACAAACAACCAATAATTATTATTTTTTTTCATATCAAAATCCTACATTCTGTCTGATGCATTCTACCATAAAAACAGTTGAAAAACAAAAAGATTCTTGTAATATTGGCGAAGTATTTTGGGACTATGGCGAAACTGGTAGACGCGCTACCTTGAGGTGGTAGTGGAGCAATCCATAGGAGTTCGAGTCTCCTTAGTCCCACCATATAAATTCTTCTTGCCCAAAAATTCATATTTTTGCTAACATCACTACCAGAAATGAGGAAGTTTAATCTGCTTTTTGTTGTTTGCCTTGTTGCGCTTGGTTTTCATGCGGCTTTTGCTGACGATGATACAGATGTTGCACGTGCTGCGAAACGGGGTACAACCACAACAGTTGTTTCTAATCGACAAAAATCTGATAACTCAACATCAACACCTGTTTTATCTTTGGCGTCCAGAACTGCAAACGTTTCTGTAAAAAAAGATTCTTCTTCACAATCTTCACGCGATAACAGATCTGTTACAACACGCGAAGAATCTAATTCTGCTAGAAGTTCTCAGACAAATGTTTCAAATGCTGCCCCCAGGGGTACAAATGTCCAAAGCAGATCATCTGTAAATCAAAAAGTTTCAGACAGAAACAGTGTTAATCGCGCAGCAACACAAACACTTGTTGGTTATACCCGTGCAGCAACTGTTAATCGCAATGCTTTGAATTCAAATAAATCATCCAACACCAGAACTGTAAAACGTACAAACACTTCACGTGCGGCGACAGCTAATTCAGTAAAAGACGGGTCGTCTGATACAAATGATATTAACAAATATAAAAAATGCCGCGAAATTTATTACAGTTGTATGGATGAATTTTGCGCAAACAAGGATACACAATTAAAACGTTGCGCCTGTTCATCCAGAATTCATGATTTTGATAATGTTAAGAATAACATGTCCAACGTAGAAGATAAGATTTTGAATTTTAATGAACGATTGATTTCTGTAAATTTGGACAAAGAAGATGCCGAAGCAATATCCAAAGCAACCGAAGGTGAAACAGCATATCAACAGGCAGACAAATCTGATTCAAAAAGCATTTTGGACGAAATTTCAAACAAACTTAAATCCAGTACTGCTGATAATAATTTTAATAAAAACATGTCTGCAATTTCTTTATCTTTGAACACAGATTCTGCATTTGACAGTATTGATTCCACACTGGGTGCATCAACCAGCACAAAAGAAGGTGCTAATTTATACAATGCTGCCCTGCCCGTATGTCGTGAAATGGCGGCCGAAGTTTGTGATACAGATGGTGCTGCGATTGCAGAAAGTGCATACCAAATGGCAATCGAGCAAGATTGTAACACTGTTGCCAAAGCTTATGAAACAATGCAGGACCAGGCACTGGACAAAGTTCGCGAAGGCAGCGCTCTGCTGGATATGTCCAGATTAGATGTTCATCAAAAACGTAATTCCGACGATATATTAACATGTAAAAAGAAAATGTTGGATATGATGACCAGTTCTTCTGTTTGTGGTACTGATTTGGGTAAATGTTTGGATATAACTGGTCGATACATAGATCCTTCGACTGGTGAAGCTTTCTTGACTGTTAATTTGGTAAACTTGGG
>JAFGMU010000005.1 GCA_016927395.1 Alphaproteobacteria bacterium | reverse complement strand
GTTTCCATCTGAAAATATGATTCCGCAAATGCAGCGGTACCCGACAAATAAATTATAACTGCAAACAGATAAGTATAAAATTTTCTCATTGTTAACCCCTATCTTTTTTATTAGTTAAAAACTTATGATTGATTTTCCAAAAGCCTTACAACATTTTCATTATATAACTTTGTCTTACAATCTGGCAATATAAACATTCTTGTTATATCCATATATTCCAAGAACTTGGTATCATGACTTACTATTATCATCGTACCACCGTATTCATTCAATGTTTCTGCTATTTTCTTTTTTGTTGGTATATCCAGATGGTTTGTTGGTTCATCTAACAACAATAAATTCGCACCAGTCAGACAAATTTTTGCCATTGACAATCTAGATCTCTCACCTGGCGAAAAAGTATTTATCTGTCTAAATATATCATTTTCGTCAAAATTAAAACTGGCCAAAAATCCCCGCTTTTGGATATCATTCATCTTATTTGCCAAGGTATTTATTTCTTCCATGGGTGTATTTTCTAAATTTATATTTTCGTGTTCTTGGGCATAGTATCCAACGGTTGTTTTATTACCTAATTTTATTTGCCCATGATCTGGTTTTAATATCCCGGCCATTAATTTTAACAAAGTTGATTTACCCATACCATTATGACCAACCACTAAAAATCTTTCTCCATTTGCCAAAGCAAAGTTTGCATTTTTTATAATCTTTCTATGACCGTCATAAGAAAAGTTAACACTTTCTACCACAACTGGATTACCACGCTCAACTTCATGTGGTTTAAGATTTAATTTTATTCCTCGTTTTTCCTTGGTTATCTTAATTTCATTTTTTTGCAATTTATCTAATACTTTTTCGCGAGATATTGCCTGACGCTTTCTGGTATTATCAGCGTTTTCAATAAAGTCTTTTAATTTTTTAATTTCTTTTTGTTGATTTGCAACTTGCCTTTCCAATGCTTCGGCTATATCTTCTTTCTGGCGCAAGAAACTTTTATAATCACAATTAAACAACCTAGCCTTTCTGGTTTGGGAATCCAGATATAAAATTTTGTTTGCAACATTCTGCAAGAATTCTTCATCATGTGAAATAAATACAACAGGACAAGACAATGATTTTATATAACCCATTGCCCAATCTTTCGTAGATTTGTCCAAATGATTAGTTGGTTCGTCCAAAAGTAATAAATCGTAAACTGAATATAAAACACGAACAAATGCGACCTTGGACTTTTGTCCACCCGACAGGGAACTTACTGTTTTATCCATCCAATCTTTTGGAATTCCAAAGTTCGCAATCAATTTATTCATTTCTGATTCTGCAGTATATGGCGAATATTTTTGTAATTCTTCTTCCAGCTCTGCCGCTGCTTCTATGTCACCATCCATATATGCATTTGTTATTTTCTCCTCTAATGATTTTATTGGTCTCACAGAATCTATAAAATCATATACAGACATATTTTCTGGCAGATTCATTTCACCAATTGTCTGTTGCATAAATCCTATATTATAAAAGCCGGAAATTTGCCCATCATTAAACTCTAATTTACCAGAAATTATATTTAATAATGTTGACTTACCCGCACCATTCAGACCGACAATAGCAATCCTATCTCCATTATTTGCACAAAAAGACACTCCATCCAGGACCAAGTTCCCGTTATAAGATTTAATAATATTTTGGATATTTAACACTGATTTCACCTTTGTTTTATTACATAAAGAAATCGACGCATTTGCATCTTATTTTTTATCGGTAAAAATCAGCATATTCTTTGCATTTCCGAACGATTATATTCTTATAATTATAAGAATTCAATTATATTTTTACAAAAATATCAGAATTCCAATCAGATGAATTTCATAAAAACCGACGACGCCATTATTATCAAACGCGATATAGTTTTTACCAAGGGGCAACAGCTGATTAAATACAACACTAATCACCGTGGTCTGATGACCAAAATAGAAAATAATGATTTGATAGTTAATGCGTTTATCCAATCAAAAAGAATACGGGGTATTTATGAAAAACTTGGTGACAGTGATGATGTTATTTAATCTGAAAAAATATCATGGAGGACATTTTATAAAAACATAACCCTGGCATATTTGAGTCCAAAGATTATAAACGCCCTGATGTCTGGAAAGTTAAATATGCCACTGCGTGACTTATATGAACTGGTATCCAAAAGTCAGGACTTTGCAAAACAAGAAAGGTTGTTTCAAATTGCTTGATAATTAAGACATTAAGAGTAATAATATAAATCAAATGTAAAAGGTAAAAATATGAAAAATAAAATCGTATTAATAACTGGTGGCAGTCGTGGAATTGGGCTTTCTACAGCAAAAGAATTTTTAGCACGTGGTGCAACAGTAATAGTTTTACATCGTGATTCTTCTGTAAAAATAGACATTCCTATTGCAAAGGAAATCATCGTTGATATTTCTGACGAGCAACAAGTAAAAAATGCGGTTGATTCTATTGTTCAAGAATTTGGTCGTATCGATATTTTAATTAATAATGCGGGAATAGCTATAGATAAAGATTTTGACACACGTACTATTGATGATTGGAAAATGACATTGGACACCAATCTTATTGGCACTTGGTTACTATCAAAATATGTTAGCAAAATTATGTTAAAAAATAAATATGGAAAAATTATAAATGTTATTTCCAGCAACTGGTTAGACGAAGGTACACCTGATAGTATTGATTATTATGCAAGTAAAGCTGGAATTGCAGACATGACAAGAAATCTGGCTCGTAAATTTGCGCCATATATAAATGTTAATAACGTTGCATTAGGATGGGTAGATACCGATATGAATGATGGACTTCCTGATGATTACATAAAAGAAACTAAATCAAAAATTTGGTTTGAGCGTTGGGCGAATCCATCAGAAGTTGCAAAACCAATATGTTTCTTAGCTAGCGATGACGCAAGTTATATCACAGGAACAACCTTGACTATTGATGGCGGACATTGAGTATTACCACGCCGAAAAAGGCGATTGTATAGAACATGCTGGAAATAGCAATATAAGTGGATGATAAAACCTATACAGTGGTAAATGTACAATAAAAAGCCCCAGAAGTCCGGGGTACACGGGG
>JAFGMU010000039.1 GCA_016927395.1 Alphaproteobacteria bacterium | reverse complement strand
GACACACAAACAGATTTCGAAAAAACACCTGAACCAGATATAAATTGCGCTGCGGGTACAATAAAAACTTATCGATTTGGCAGATGGCAATGTATTTCAAATAACGAAAAAACCAGTTGTAATGGTGATAAAATATGGGATACTGACTTGCAAGAATGTATACCTGACGATTCCAGAAAACCGCTATGTTCATCAAAACAAACAGCCGTATTAGTTGACGATTTGTGGGAATGTATTGATCCATTTTTAGAAAAAACGTGCCCGGTTGGAATGATTGCAAAATTAAATTACAGCAGTCTGGAATGGGAATGCGTTGATGACCCGTCCAAGGTTGATGTTATAAAAAAATGCTCTGGAACTAAACAGCTTGCAATTTATGGGGCTATTGGATCTACGTTACGTATACCTGCAAATCACTGCACTGATTGCGAAAAAATGGTGACCGATTCAGATACGTGTATAAGTACTTGCATCCCAGATCCTGATAAAATCAGTGATACTCGTTGCTATCCAAACCCAGATGAATGCACAGGTTCAAACAGGGCATTTTATTTTGGATTTCCAAACACAAAATATGTTACGAATGTTTCAGTTGTTTCAGGTTACACAGTTCCATTTGATATTTCACATTCACAGAACAGGATGTTTAATTGTTTGGATTGTGGAAGCAGAACAATTGACACATCACGTTCATTATTTCCATACATTGCCGTATGTAATTAAAAATACCCTTTTACGGGTATTTTTTATTTCTGGTTATTATATTGCTTATTCCAATAAATTTGATTGAACGGTGGTTTTGCATGAATATTTTTATTTTTATTAATAACTTCTTCTCTGCGCTTATTAGCATCAACTAAACAATCTTTTGAACAATAAGCCAATCTATCTTGACCGAATTTTAAAATTTTAAGATATTTATCACGTTTTTTAATAAGATTTTCTTTTTTATCTTCAAAATCTATCAATTCTTTTCTTTCTTCTTCTACACTATCTGAAACTTTATTTCTTTCTATATAACCTTGAAGTGCTGATATATCATTTTCAACATCTATTACTTCCAATTGTGATTCAACCAACTTAATAAGGATATTCCAAAGAATTAATTTTGTGTCTAATTTAAAAGAAATCAAAGAACTTTGTAATCCAGACATTATAAACCTCTCTTATAATCAACGAACAGATATTTGCTATTGCAACATAATTTAATAGATAAAATTTGTCAACTAATTATTAGGAAATTAATCATTATAAAAAATGCCCCTTTTGGGGCATTTGTTTTTTATTCTTCCCGATTAGGAAATTCGCCGCGATCCAGCATTTCTTTGATTTCAAAATGCTTTATCTTTTTTGCTGATGTTTGTGGTAATTCATCTTCGGTTATAGCGAAATGTTTTACCCATTTATATGGTGCAATTGTCAAGTTTGATGCTTTTAACAACAAACTAACTTTTGCCAATGTTGTTCCTGGTTTTACCTGGAAAACACCGTATGCTTCGACTTTGCCTTTGATAACGCGTTCAATAACAGCTGCAGCCAATATATCGTCATTTGTCAGATACAAATCTTCCAATTCATCAGGATAAACATTTTTACCATTATCCAAAACGATAACTTGTTTTTGTCTACCTTTTATAACCAGGCGTTTTTTAGAATCAAACATTCCCAAATCACCTGTTTTATACCAACCGTCTTCGAATGCAGCAGCATTGGCTTCGTCGTTATCTATATAACAAGGCATAACCAAATTTCCACGAACCCAAACTTCTCCGACACCTTCTTTGTCTGGATTATTAATTTTAATTTCGTTACCTGGCAATGGTCCTGCATAATGTCTGGAACCATCTTCCATATCAAATTCAAAATTAAAATTAGCCGGACCTGTGGTTTCGGTCAAACCGTAACAATCACCAACTACAAATCCTATACTTTCGAAAAATTTACGAATTCTTGGTTTCAGTGTTGCACCGGCAGAAATTAAAACCCTTACTCTGCCACCAAATATTTCCAGAATTGGTTTTGTAACTTTGTTAACCAGCCAACCCATACCAATTGCTCTCAGGAATCCACGCATTCCAATAATAACTCGCATCAGAGTATATTTTCTTTTTTCTTTTACACCTTCTATAATTTTTTTATAGAAACCTTCCCATATACGTGGAACGGCTGGAATAACCTGGGGTTTGTATTGTTTAAAATCTTTTAAAAATTCTTTTGGATTCAAAATTGGTTGTAACAACAAAGAACATCCCAAAACCAGTGGTGCAATAATGTTTATAACAACACCATAAATATGATACAGGGGTAAAAATCCATAAAAGATATACCCAGGTAATATTACATGTTTATAAAACAAAGCACCCTGTCCCAAAGAAACTATGTTATCATGTGTCAGTCCGACAATTTTTGGATTACCAGTTGAACCAGATGTAAATGACAGCATTGCCAAATCGCTGCGTTCAACATCTGCTGCAACAAATTCAGATTCATCTTCATCGTCCAGTGTTTCAATATCAAACATTTGTGGACCATCTTTTAAAAAGTAATTTTTCTGAGCCAGTGCCAATTTACAATTTGTTCGTTTCATCATATTCAAATGTTCAGAAGCAGACAATCCTGTATCCAACATTAAAACTTTTGCACCTTGGGAAGTTACCGCAAAGTATGAAGTTATAAAGTCTGGTGTATTTCCAGAAAGAATTGCAACTGTATCACCCTTTTTTATACCGAACTTTTTCGCCAATTTAACTGCGCGCTTTTTTACATTTCTTAACAAATCTGCATATGTTTGATTCTGTCGGATAAAGAAAATACGATCCGAATTTGCAGAACAAACTGATTGCAACATTTCGTACATGTTTTTCATCATAGGTTTTTCTCTTTTGTTTTTTTGTTTATTGACCCTGTTACCGCGTCAAACTCTGTAAGTATATAGCCTTATTTAGGTCAAAAACAACTGAAATATGAAATAAATCATCTAACTAAGATTCAACATATAGGCAAAAACACCTGTTGACGAATGAATTATTTTGTGTAAAATTAAAGACATACGGTCAAGTTACATAACCAAAGGACGAAACCATGTCAGAAAAAGATATTGATGCAAAGGTCGCTCAAAAAATATTTAATTCTTTTTACACCATAAAACATATTGATAGCTCCGGTGATTATATATTTATGAATGGTACAAGAAGGGATGATACAACCAAAATGGTAAGTATCTTTTTTGATAAACAAGGTAATGAAATTCCAGACAATAAATTTGCAGTTAAAGTTCAGGAATCTGATATAAACAAAACACTAAAAGCCAAAGATGTTGATTTAAAAGATTTTCATTTGTATGAAAGTAATCTCACAAAACAGCAAACTTTGGTTTATAAAAAAGAATCAAATATTTTAATAACCGGTGTAAAAGATTTAGAATTGGTAAAAGAATATAAATCTGCTGGAAAGGATTTATTGCAATTCAAAGCCAAAATTCTTTTGCTTACAAAGTTTTCCAACGAAGAGTTTTTATTTTTAGTTAACAAAGATGGTAAAAACGTTTTCAAAAATAATAACCTTGTAAAAACACAAACTGTTTATCCAGACGGTATAATTGTCCAAAACATGGAAAATAATTCTTTTTTAATATACGATTATTCGGGTGACAAACCAATTTCTTTGATTATAACTGAACCTGGAAAACCCATAACTTATTTAAATTATGAATATGAAACAGGCATGGTTAATTATTCAATAGAAAAAAAACAAATGAAGCCCGTTAGTATTAAGGAACTGCGTGGATTACAAAATATTCAAAACAAAACAGAAAAATTAAAGTCTGCAAAACTTGATGTTTTAAAGGCTGCGAAAAAAAATCCAGAAGTAAATTTTGTTCTGGTAAAAGAAAAAGATTATGACTGATAATAATCTTTATAAATAATTTATGATTTTTATTAAAAATCAGGCAATTTAACAATTTTTTCTTGCCTGATTTTTTTTAAATTTGTATTCTGTTCCAGAATGATAGGGTTTAAAAACGTTGAAAAAAACTAGTCTTTTACTGATATTTATTTTATCAGCGTTTTTTATAACGCCCGTTTTTGCAGCAACTGTTGTTTGCAGCCCAGGTTTTTATTATAAAAGTGGAAACAAGTGCACAGGATGTACTGCTGGGAATTATTGTCCTGGTATAGACGCAACAAAAGGTGCCGGCGTTCAAGGACTGATTAAATGCCCAACAGGAAGTTATTGTATGGCATGGTCCAGTGCACCTACGTCATGCACATCAGCTGATTCTGATTATCCATATTCAAATCCTGGCGCAACAACACAAACCCAGTGTTACATAACATGTTCGGCTGGCGAATATGTTCCATGGTATGGTGCACCATGTACACCTTGTATGGCTGGATATTATAATGAAACAGCTTCATTTGATGTTTTCCTAAGTGGCAGTTCCAGCTGTACTGCATGTCCTATAAATTATAATGATGGTGATACAGGTACAACTTCTATTAATCAATGCAAATGGACAACAACTGCTGGAACATACATTGCAACACCAGGTGCAACAACTGCAACATCTTGTCCGTCTGGATATATTTGTCCTTCTGAAACCGTAACTTATGGTCAGACAAATTCACCAACAATTTGTCCTGAAAATTATTACTGCCCTTCGTGGAGTCAAACACCATTATCATGTGCATCTGCAAATTCTGATTTTCCATATTCTGACCCAGGGGCTGCTGATTCTTCAGAATGTTATACTATGTGCCCAGCAGGCGAATATGTTCCATGGTATGGCGCAGCATGTACACCATGTCCATCTGGAACATATGGCAGCGATCAACCAACCAGGGCGGCATTGGGCGGAAACAGCTGTAATGCATGTCCAACAAACTATAATGATGGCGATATTGGTGCAACATCTATAAGTCAATGCGCATGGACAACAACAGCCGGTACATATATTGCAACACCAATGACAACAACAGCTACTACATGTTTACCAGAATATTATTGTCCATCCGATACTATCAATTATGGTAACACAGGAACAATGCTAACATGCCCGGGGGCGCCTGCTGGTAGCACCAGCAGTGATGCGTGTGTAATGTATATAAACGGGCCAAATGGAAAACGTATCAGGCTTCATGGTTCAAAACAAACTTCACCATCTTTGTATATTAAAATGAGTGATGGAACCCAATATTACGGGAACTTGCGAACATGGGGTGCAACTGATTTTATGATAAATCTTGGTGGTACAACATATTATCTTTATTATTAAACTATTTAATAATTGCATCTATATCCAGTACATCAATAAAACCATCATTGTTCAAATCACATGAATCCACGATACTGCAATTTCCAAAACTTGTAATACATTCATTTGTTTTTAAAAAATTCTTCACGCGTATAACTGCAAATCTTTGTTCTAGTTTGAATATCTGATATTTTTTAGTTTTTGGATAAGTCTTTAATCCAACGTACGAAGACATAATATCAGAAATTATATAGAAAATTATCCAACTGCTAAGCACTATAAGTGTTGGAAGCAAATCTGAAAAAGTCAGTTCACCAAATGGTTTTTTTAATAATGCATCTGTAAAATATTTAACCAATTCAGACTAAACGGCAGTTCCATAATAATATCATTTGAATAAAAATTTTTATCAAAACTTATAGCGTAGACCAAGAGTATAGTAATGAAATGTCGCAAACGTATATGTTTCGGTGTCGGCGCCACCATCCAGTATACGATATCCACCCAGAACAGAAAACTTATCTGAAATATCATAAAAACCTTGGAGTGCTGCATCAACTGCATATCCTGGTCCACCACCAAGCCCATCTACATCAAAGCGCAATCTAAACTTTTCTGTCAATTTATAAACCGCTTCAAAATCCAATAATGGTACAAAACCTATATTTGATTTTGATTCTTTAATTGCACTTCCCTGTCTTACCTCGATTTTTGCATCTCTTATCTTTCCGGTTACACCAGTTGAAAGAGTCCAGTTTCCCTTGTTATAAAATTGATACATGTAACCAATACGATACGAATTAAACTGATAAGAAAAATCTGTTAAATTACCAGCAGTAAAAGTTTTATTTTGAAAAGTTATATCACTTGGTAGAATGGCACTATTCTCATATACCAATGGTGCATATATTGCTGTGATAGAATGATTCCCAAATTGGTATTTTCCTTCTATACGATAGAAATATTCACTTTTATTTCCGGTTAGTGAACCTATATCAAAAAG
>JAFGMU010000038.1 GCA_016927395.1 Alphaproteobacteria bacterium | reverse complement strand
TACCAAAATCGGCATTTGCCGATTTTTTTATTATCTTGTGCTAAATTTTTATATATTATTATAATTATTATGAATAAAATAAATATTGATAAACTGAATGGTACAGAGTTCCAAAAAGATGTTTGGCGTGCCCTGACCAGAATTCCACATGGACAAACTGTCAGTTATAAACAACTGGCACAAATGTCCGGGCACCCGAATGCAGTTCGCGCGGTTGCTAATGCTGTGGGTAAAAATCCAATAGTACCTGAAATTCCATGCCACCGCGTAATACACTCGGACGGTACAATTGGTGGATATTCAGGACCTGGTGGAATATTAACCAAGAAAAAACTATTGGAACAAGAAAAAAAGGACGCTTAAATTTAGCGTCCTTTTTAAATTACAGCTGAACAAACATATCTGGTTTTCTAGCAAGAACTTTGGCTGAAGAGTCTATTAATTTGCGTACTTCCAAAAATTTCGCCTTGTTTTCCGCATTCAAATTATCAATCGCTGGCAACTTTACCGTCATAGGATTGACATGTGAGCCATTTCTTATTATTTCGTAATGTAAGTGTGGTCCGGTTGATATCCCGGTTGATCCTACGTATCCAATTATTTGACCTTGGCGAACTGCGGTACCAACACCGACACCCTTGGCGAATCTGGACATGTGTCCATAAAGTGTTTCAAAAGAGCTGTTGTGACGTATTTTTATAAAATTTCCATAACCATTATTATATCCACGTGCAACAACACGACCTGCGCCGGCACTGGGAATTGGTGTTCCTGTACCCGCACGGAAGTCGACACCTTTGTGGGCACGTGTAAATCCCAAAACTGGATGCAAACGATGTAAACTGAAACTACTGGTTACACGAGCGTTGTTAATAGGTGTACGTTTTAATGATTTAATGGCACCATTTCCATCTTCATCATAATAGCCAATAGAGCCATCTGATTTACGAAATCTGTACATTTTTACATCACCACGCAGTGCTTGGAAAGATATTGCAACAACGCGACCGTTTTCAACTTTTTGACCTTCGGAATAATTTTCTTCATATAAAACGGAAAAATTTTGACCCGCACGAATATCACGTTCAAAATCCATTTCAAATGCTAATAAATCATAAACATCTGCCAATATACCTTCTGGGATACCTGCGCGAATCCCAGCCGTATAAAAACTGTCACCGTCTTTGATTTCACCGTCTTTGTAAATAAGTCTTGAATCAGGTTCTATATCAATTGTTTTTGCAACCCATTGACCATCGTTACATGTTAATTCAACCTGCTTCCAGGGACTTGGAATCAACACTATCTTGGTAACGGGTGCATCATCGGCACGACGTGAGAATATTATTTTATCTGAATCAGCACGCAGCCCCTTAATTCCGACATCTTTTTTTAATATTTTGGATATTGTGTCAATATCTTTGGCTGATATTCCTTGTTCACCCAAAAGCTTGGACAATGTGTCGCCACTGGAAACCGTAACATGTGAAGTACATTCCTGAATTCCCAGTGTTTGTCTGCCATGTTTTGTAACCAACATAGATATGGCAACCGTGGCTAACAATATCGCAACAAACAAAATTATCTGGGCCAAACAATTGGCGTTCATAATATTTTTTGATTTTTTCATGAAGGCAATTATAATGGCTTTATGAAAACAAATCAAGCTTTTGAAATTCTGAAAAATGCTGGTGGAATCCGCGCCGCTAAGATAATCTTACAGAATCGAAAAAAGTTACCTTTTTTCTGGGTGTTATATACTGCACATAAACTTCGTCACAATGTCCCAGTTGCAAAAATAATTAATGAAAAATGGTTTTATGGTTTACCATTTTATACAAACAAATGGACACTGGATCCACGACCAGACAGTGAAACATTGGTCGAGGCTGTTTTAAAAAATGAATCTTTTAATAAAAATTTAAATATTTTGGATTTAGGGACTGGTACAGGTTGTTTAATTATATCAATTGTAAAAAATATCCCAAACGCACATGGCGTTGCAATTGAAAAATCCAGACATGCTGTAAAAGTTGCAAAACGCAATGTCAATAATTTGGGATTAAAAAATAAAATTAAAGTTCTGCACGCCAGTTTTTCTTCAAATAAAACCTTTGGAAAATTTGATATAATTATTTCAAACCCACCATATATTTCACACGGGGATAAACGTGTTGATAATGGGGCACACCATGACCCATCAATGGCATTGTATGCAAAAAATAATGGATTGGCTGCATATGAAATCATTGCTAGAAATGCAAAGAAATGGTTAAAACCAAATGGAAAAATTTATATGGAAATCGGGGCCGATCAGGGTTTAGATATTCGTGAAATTTTTGCAAAACAAGGCTGGGCGTTTTTTAACAGCTTTTATGATTTATCAGGTATTGAACGTGTTCTGTGTTTTTCAAAATAAATATTAAATTACAATTTTATATATTAAATTAAATAGATATTTAAACTGTCTACTATAGTAGACAAGTTAATTTTTGTTTTCATTTTCTTATCAGACAAATAATTTTAAACAAATAATACTTAGCTTAAACTGTCTACTATAGTAGACAGTTTAGTTTTTATTTTTATTGGAAATACGAATTATTATTTTTCAATTCACCAATAGTCGAGTGTGGTCCATGACCAAATACAACAACAGTGTCATCTGGCAAATTCATATTATAAATTTTAGAAATAGATTTTTTTAACTGTTCTAAATTTGAACCAGGCAAATCATAACGCCCAATTGATTCTTGGAAAATTGTATCACCAACTATCAAAACACGTTCAGCTTGAAAATAGAATGCCACCCCACCCGCAGAATGACCGGGTAATTCGATTATACGAACAGGAAGCGACAAAATTTCATAAAAACCATCAGTTAAATCTTCTGGTTTTTTATAGTCTTTTTTTATTGGGTCCAATTCGAAAAAATTTAACAGTTCAGCACCCCATTCAATCAATGGTATATCCGAATAATTCATATACCATGGAATATTAAAATGTTCAGATAATTCCGGTGCAGCAGAAATATGATCCGGATGACCATGTGTTGAATAAATCGCACACAAGTTCAAACCACGTTTTTTTAATAAATCAATCCAGTCACTTGCGCGACCCCACGCGTCGAAAATCACACAATCATACCCGACGGATAATAACACGGAATTCGTGTTATTTGGCGGCATAGTTAAAAGTTCAAATTTTCCCTGCAATTTATTTTTTTGATTTTTTTGTTTTTGATGCCACTTTTACAGATTTACTTTTTTTACCCAAAACAATTTCTGAAATTTCTTCACCGGTCAGTGTTTCACGTTTCAATAATTCTTCGGCCAATTTTTTAACAGTTTCTTTACCCTTGGTAAGTAATCTAATTGCATCAGCGTGTGCTGTGGACAACCATGATTTTACTTCAGCATCAACTATTTCAGCCGTTTTTTCAGACGCGTTTTCCAACGCTGTTTTTCCACCAAAAGGCAATGCATGATTAATTGCAACCATACCGATTTTTGGTGACAAACCAGCTGCTGTTATTGCATATCTGGTCATGCGTGTTGCCATGGCAATATCAGATTCTGCACCTGTTGTGATTTTATCACTACCAAAGAAAACTTCTTCGGCGGCGCGACCAGCCAAGTAAATAGACAAATTTGCACGAAGTTCTTTTATAGTCATTGAAACTTTGTCATCGATTGGTAAATGCTGAACCATTCCCAATGCACGTCCACGTGGAATAATTGTAGCTTTGTGTATTGGGTCAGTTATATCACGATACATCATACTTACGAATGCGTGTCCGGCTTCGTGATATGCGGTCAGTTTGATATCTTCAGCGCGCATTTTTCTGGTCTTTTTTGGACCCATCATAATTTTATCGCGTGCTTCTTCGACGTCAACTTGCTCTATCTTTTTACGACTGTTTCGTACGGCATGAATTGCAGCTTCGTTTAACAGATTTTCCAAATCGGCCCCTGAAAATCCAGTTGTGCCACGTGCCAAGTCTTGGATATTTACAGTATCAGAAACCTTTACTTTTTTTGCATATAAATCCAATATTGCACGTCTGCCTGACAAGTCTGGCAATTCAATATAAACCTGACGATCAAATCGACCAGGACGCAATAATGCTTGGTCTAACATATCTGCACGGTTCGTAGCACCGATTACTATGACCCCTGTATCATTTGAAAAACCATCCATTTCAATCAGTAATTGATTCAATGTTTGTTCACGATCCTGATCATTAAACGAATGTTGACTGCGTCTTTGACCAATTGCATCAATTTCATCAATAAATAAAATGCAAGGTGCATGACGTTTTGCCATTTCAAAAATTTCTTTTATTTTTGCAACACCCAGACCAACAATTATTCCAGAAAAATCACTACCGGATGTGGCAAAGAAAGGAACGTTTGCTTCGCCTGCAATTGCACGGGCCAGCAAAGTTTTTCCGGTTCCAGGTTCCCCTGATAACAATATTCCACGTGGAACACGTGCACCAACGGCTTTGAATTTATCTTTGTTTTTCAAGAAATCAACAACTTCTTGTAATTCTTGTTTTTCAGAATCAATTCCTGCAACGTCTGTAAAATTAGTCTTGGTTTTACCAGTTGTTATTTTCGTCGGATTTTGTCCTATCAAGGCGCGACCAATTCCACCACTGCTGCCAGAACCTTTTATACCACGGAATATCCACCAAATAAACAGTAATCCCATTAATATTGGAACCCATGTTCCTAAATAATCTACCCATGATTTTGAATTATCTATGCTTATACTGGCACCTGCACTTGATAATTTTGATAGCAAATCAGGGTCATATGCAATCGTAGCTTTATATTTTGTTCCATCTTGTAATACACCAGTTGCCTGGGAACCACGAATACTCATCGTTTTTATATCTTTTTCCCTGCGTAAAATATCCGAAAAAGACATTTCCAACGGTTTTGATTCTGACAGTACAGGAATTCCGTTTTGTGAAAACGTCATACCAGAACGCTGCATCATTACACGTGTAATAACACCGGCAAATAATAATACAAATATTATTAGAAATACCAATGAACCATCTTTGCCAAAAAATCTTTTTTTATTCTGGTTATCCATACCTTTACTTCCTTTATATAATAAAACTATTTTCTCTTTCTAAAGCTGACAGAACTGCCTTCGGGAACGATTATGATGTCATTACCTAATCTTCTGACAACGCATCCAGACAAAGTAAATTTGCAATCACTGCTTAGTCTATCTAGTGCTTTTTGCAAAGAATTCAAGCGCGGTTGATAATCGTTTTTTCCTACTTTCTGAATCAAAGAACCCAGCAACTTTAATCTAATATCCACCGGTTCGTCAAACAGAAAAGATTCATCAAATCTGGCATAATCGTCAACCATGACAATTGAAACCAAATTTGATACATTTGAATCCAATGCATCACGTGTACGTGATAAATTATCAATAGCTAATAAAATTCTTTCGTCTGAAATACCAATTTTATCATTTAATAAATGACGATTTTTTCTGATTTTTACGCGTGTATATTTTTCATCATCATTCATTTCATCTACAAAATATTTAATTTTATTATTTTCACAATATTCTTTTAATTCGCTGCGAAATACATTAAGCATTGGTCGAATAATCTTAACACCATCTCGATCAGATTCTGGTCGCATCGCAGCCAAACCATAAACGCCACTACCCCGCCCCAGATTCATTAAAAATGTTTCAATTTGATCATCTGCCTGATGAGCAACTGCTAAAAATTCAATTTTATTTTTACGACAATAATCAGTCATCATTTTATAACGCACTTCGCGTGCTGCAGATTCCAAACCAGATTTTGGTTTTTCGCCATGCCAATAAAAAACTTCACATGGAATGTCCAGCGATTTGCATAATTCAACAACATACTGTGTTTCAACATCTGCAACGTCACGCAATCCATGATTCACATGCAATGCGACAGTATCTAAACCAAGCTTATGCAACCAGTTCAACAAACACACAGAATCAACACCCCCACTGACAGCAACGGCCAGTTTGGATTTTTTGTATTTTGTCATAAAATTTTCGAAGTTCTTATTCATAACCAAAACATTTTATGCTATAATTCACAAAAATAAAGGAAATTTTATGAAATCAGTAGCTGTTTATTGTGGACACCAATTTGGTACAGACCCGGAATTTACCCGTGATGCTGCAAAAGTTGGGGAATTATTGGCCAGAAATAAAATCAAGTTGGTTTTTGGCGGTGGAAATGTTGGTTTGATGGGCGCGGTTGCAAATGGTGCTTTGGAAAATAGTGGTCAGGTTATTGGTATTTCAACTCATCATGTTGTTGCAAAACAAGAACCAGTACACGAAGGCGTTGAAATAGAAATCGTAGATGGCGTTAACGAAAGAAAACAAAGAATGTTTGATTTATCGGACGCGTTTTGCATTTTGCCTGGGGGAATTGGCACACTGAATGAACTGACAGACGTTATGACTATGCAACAAATTGGTGAATCCAAAAAGCCTATATTCTTTTTGAACACTGGCGGTTATTGGGATATTTTTGCTAATGTTCTGGAACACATGCAAAGCAACGGTTTTATCGCAGACATGAAAGATTACGAAATACACGTGGTAAAAGAACCCCAGGAATTGATTAAGTTAATCATGAACACTGATAATCTTGTTACGAACGGTTTCTCCACGGATAATTTCAATTCGTGATTTTGCCACACCCAGGTGTTTGGCTAACAATACTATAACGGCTTCGTTTGCTTTACCATCGGCGGGCGCAGATGTTGTATGAATTTTAATACTGCCGTCGGATTCGACGGCAATTTTATTTTGACTGGCCCTGGGAATAACACGAACTTTTATTTGCATCAGTTTGCCATTATATGAACATGAAAATGAAAGACTGTTTGTCCGCTGGATTTTCCTGTATTTGCAACTGTGCGGAATTCGGTAACCCCAAGTTTATAAACCGTCTGATTGACAGCATTCCAAAAACCCGTTTGTAATTCTGTTGAAGCATTTTCGGTAAAATCATAGATATTTATAAATTCACCTTTTGGTATTACCAGCGCGTGAATTTTCGATTCTGGTGCAATGTTATAAAAAGCCAGAGCATAATCATCTTCGTAAATTTTATCAGCTGGGATTTCACCGCGGATAATTTTTGCAAAAACATTATTTTTATCGTACATAATTTCCCCTTTATTCCTGGGACAAACATTAGTATAGTGAAAATATAAAATCAAGTCTTGAAATATGAAATTACTGCATTATATCCCCATTGCGTAACAATAAAAGGAGAATGGATTATGCTAAAACCTTTACACAATTATGTTCTGTTGGAAACGGTTGTCGAAGAAAACAAAACCGCCGGCGGAATAATTATCCCAGACACTGCAAAAGAAAAACCATCACGCGGAAAAGTAATCGCGGTTGGCGAAGGTGCATTTGATGGGGATGATCGTGTACCGATGACGGTATCGGTTGGTGATGTTGTTTTGTTTGGTAAATGGTCATCTTCTGCGAACGAAATCAAGTTAGATGGCAAAGATTATATCTTGATTCGTGAAACAGACATTATGGGAATTTTGAAATAACGGAGTTATTAAAATGGCAAAAGAAATAGTATTTGATACAGACAAACTGGCAGCGGGTGTTGATAAATTGGCAAACGCTGTAAAAATAACCATGGGACCCAAGGGTCGCACAGTTGTGATTGAAAAATCATACGGTGCACCAATCGCGACCAAAGACGGTGTTACAGTGGCCAAGGAAGTTTCATTAAAAGACCCAGCTGAAAACATCGGTGCAAAAATGGTTGTCGAAGTTGCAAAAAAAGCCGGTGACACAGCTGGTGACGGAACAACAACCGCAACCGTGTTGGCACAAAAAATATTCAAAGAAGGTCGCCGTGTAATCGCCGCCGGAATGAATCCAATGGACGTAAAGCGCGGAATTGATTTGGCAACTGCTGCTGTTGTTTCGGACATTGAAAAACATGCACGTGCGGTCAAAGACAGCTCTGAAATCGCACAAGTTGCGACAATTTCTGCGAACGGTGATTCAGACATCGGTGACAAAATTGCAGGTGCAATGGAAAAAGTTGGCAAAGAAGGTGTAATCACCGTCGAAGAAGCCAAGGGTCTGGAAACAGAAATCGAAGTCACCGAAGGAATGCAATTCGACCACGGATTTATGTCACCATACTTTGTGACCAACAGCGAAAAAATGTTGGCAGAATTGGACAACGCGCAAATCTTGGTTTCTGAAAAGAAAATTTCTGGTTTGCAATCATTGCTGCCGATTTTGGAACCGGTTGCGCAGTCGGGTCGTCCATTATTGATTATTGCGGACGATGTTGAATCCGAAGCATTGGCAACATTGGTATTAAATCGTCTGCGTGGCGGATTAAAAGTCTGTGCAGTAAAAGCCCCCGGTTTCGGTGACAGACGCAAAGAAATGCTGCGTGATATCGCGATTGTAACCGGTGCGACAGTTGTATCGGATGACATGGGAATGAAGTTGGAAGAAATCACACCAGCTGTTTTGGGATCTGCCAAAAAAGTCGTGGTCAGCAAAGAAACAACTTTGTTGGTAAACGGCGCTGGTGATAAAAATGCCGTACATGCACGCGCCGATGAAATTCGCACATTGATATCCAAAACAACATCCGATTACGACCGTGAAAAATTGTCAGAAAGACTGGCAAAACTGGTTGGCGGTGTTGCGGTTATTCGCGTTGGCGGTATGACTGAAATCGAAGTAAAAGAAAAGAAAGACCGTGTTGATGACGCCCTGGCGGCGACACGTGCAGCGGTTGCAGATGGCATTGTTGCGGGTGGCGGTGTTGCATTGATACGTGCAATCGGCGCATTGGAAAAATTGACGGGCAGCAATGCCGACCAAAATGTTGGAATTGACATTGTACGTCGTGCGTTGACGGCACCATGTGCCCAGATTGCAGACAACGCGGGCGTATCTGGTGAAATTATTGTTGGCAAAGTCATGGAAAGCCGCGATTATAATTTTGGTTATAATGCACAAACGGGCGAATATGTTGACATGATGAAGTCTGGAATTATTGACCCAGCCAAGGTTGTTAAAACAGCAATTTTGGCGGCATCCAGCACCGCGGGTGTATTACTGACCACGGGTTGCGTAATGTCGGAAATCCCCGAAGAAAAACCCACCATGCCCGCCGGCATGCCAGGTATGATGTAAAAAATGCGGCTATTGCCGCATTTTTTAACTCTCAATTTGAGTTTGATTTTTTCTAATATTATTGAACCCATCTGATGAAATTACAGACGTCCATATTGGATACTCATTGTTTTTTGAAGCATTATTTTCCCATTGTAATGGCTGTAAATTTGATATATTATCTGAACCATATTTACTTATGGGCTTTTTATGATCAATTTCCCAACCTTCTTTATTATTTCGATTACCATATTCAGAAAACTTCATCCAAGCCCCAGCTTTATCTTTTTTATATTCACTTGATGAGTTCCATACTGATTTTATTTCCTGTTCAGACCAGGTTTTTTGAATATTTTGCATTTAAAATTCCTTTTTGTTAGAAGTTAAATATTCTTTTTAAGAATTTTCTCGACAATTCAAAGGATTTTTGATAATGTTTATCTGAATACCTTAGAATCTCTATTAAATTCTGGGTGTTGTTTTTGTCCACTTAACTTCTTCTTTGCTTGGAGGCGGGAATAATGTTAAGTGGATTTTTTATTCAACGTTTTTAATTATAATATTTTTTTATAAAAAATCAAGAAAAAAATTAAACAAATTGTTTAATTTACCAAGTATTTTATTTTATTTAAAACATTTGACTTGGTAAATAAACTGTTTTATGATATAATTGAGCATGTAGGGAGAGGACGTTATGATAAAAAAACAAATTATCGCCTGTTTGCAAGACGGACGAGAACTTACATTAACTGAAATAGAAAGATGCGTAAACAATGATCGTTTGGGCATGGGTGAAGTTAGTAAACCATTGATTTTACATCATTTAAATGGATTATTAGGTAGTGGTTTAATAAAAAAATTAAATGGGAAAAAATATAAAATTCTAGGTGTTGATTTTAACAATGGTGATTATATAAGTGCCGATCAATTAGATACTATTGTTGTCCCACGAATCATTGCCAAGGCAGGAAACGATGAAAAAAAAATCCCGGACGACATTGACACAACTACAATAAAAACAAATAAGACATCATACAAACCTGAAGATCTTATTGTAGTAGAAATATCAGGAACTTCCATGTTACCAACTTTTCAAGACGGTGATTTATTATTATTTAGAAAATTTCAGCTGGGTGAAATACCTTCAAACAACGATATTATTCTATGCAGGCTTGATGATGGTGCAAAAGTAAAACGCGTTATTAGAATTCCAAAAGGCGATGGTACATATATAGGTCAATTGTTGTCAGACAATACGAATGATTTAGAAAATAAACCCATTGATATAACAGATGATAATTTTAATGCCATAGGCAAATACATTTCCAAACTTGGATAGTTCCTACACCGCCGAATGGCGGTATTTTTTTATTGTATTACAAAATATTTTAATTCATAATCGCTGTGACGTTGGGTGTTCCAATGTCGGGGATTCTAAACCTCTTCGAAGTTATGTCGTTTTTTGCGATATGTAAAATTTACAACCCAAAAACCTTTACGGTTGGAGGGATGTGAATAAGGCTTCGGCCGAATAAGCACGCTATTCTTCGAGTAGTTTAGAACCTCCAACCGCCCTTTTTTAATGGCGGTTTTTTCGTGGGGGTTTTTGCAGGTTTCGCTTCAACCGATTTTTTGCACCTGCCCCCACCCATTTAATAAAACAGGGGTTAAAAAATGAATCTTTTACCATCAATTTCAATAATCATGCCGGTTTATAATGTCGAAAAATACATACAACAAACCATCGATAACGTTTTATGCCAATCTTTTTCTGATTGGGAATTAATATTGATTCTGGATGCGCCAACCGACCACACAGAATCCATCGTTGATTCAATCGCAACAACTGACCCCCGTATACACGTTATTAAACAACCCGAAAACCGTGGCGTGTCCGCAGCACGAAATGTCGGTATAAAATCTGCACGTGGAAAATATTTGCACTTTATTGATTCAGATGATTTTATAAATTTGGATTTTTATAAAAACTTGTTCGATGCCGCAGAATCCACAAATGCCGATATTGCAGTCGCCGGATACATAAACGAACGATGTTCCGATACAAATCGTATATGGGATGAAAAAATTGTAATTTCCAACCCACAAGATAAACTGGATATTACAAATGTTCAAAATGATGGATATTCTTGGCGATATCTAATTCTTCGTGATTTTTGGTCATCAAATAAATTTAAATTTCCAGAAGATTTAAAAATTATGGAAGATTTGAAAATTATGATTAATGTCGTCTGTACAGCAAATAAAATTGTTCTGGTTCCAAATACTGTTTATTATTATAAAAATCGTACCGGGTCATTAATTACAGCTGCAAAAAAAGAAGACAAAAAACAAAATCTGACTGCTGTTCGCCAGCAAGTCGCAGATTTTATGCAAAAAAACAGTTTAATTGATAATAATAAAATCAAAATGCTGCGCCATGAACGCTTAAAATTTCTTGGTAAATTTACATTGGCACGCAAAAAAGTTTTCAGTAATGGTATAACAAAAATTTATTTTCTGGGGATTCCAATTCTGAAAATTTCAAATTAAAAAAAACCGCCAATCGGCGGATTTTTTATTTTTTCTTTGAATTTTTGCATTCAAAACATATTTTTGCTATTCGGGCGCTTGCCGCTTCGATGCGTTCTTTTTCTGATTTGTTTTCTTGGAATTCAGGTACAAATACGTTAATTCCAAATACCATATGTTTTACAGCAATAACTTCTTCGGTATTAACATTGTGTTCCGTGACCGTTATTTCTGTGCCTGGGTAATTCGAAGACATATGTTGTGCCAATGGACAAATATCCCGAACATTTTCCGTTTTAATATCATTGTAAATTTTGCAATTGTTGTTTGGAAACCAAAAGTTATCACCAACTTTTCTGTTTACCCAAAAACAAATATGCCCAAATATTTTATACATTTATAATTTTTCCTTTGTATTATTGACATACTATAAAACATAAATTCTACATTAACAATTTTTTATTAAAAAAACAATTTTTAATTGCAAAACAAAAATATGATGGTTATAATGCCCGTCGCATTGGGGAATAGTTTAATGGTAGAACAGCGGACTCTGACTCCGTTAGTCTTGGTTCGAATCCAGGTTCCCCAACCAAAATTATAACCGCCCCAATGGGGCGTTTTGTTTTCTAAAATTCTCTTTTAATTATGGTGTTTTAATTGTATAATTATCACTAATCGATTTGGAGAAAAAATTGAAAAAATCACAAATAAATCCAATTGAAATAATCACCCATAAAATCAGCTTTTACCCAAAAGAACGTATGTCCGTCTTTTCTAATTTACCCAATTCGATTAAAACTGATGTTTTTTTGCGACTGACGCCAAGGTTAAAATCAGAAATTATAAACAAATTATCCAACCAAGAAATTATTAAAATTCTTGAAACTATGGATCCCGACAAAGCAACAGCCGTAGTCAGATTGTTACCAAAAAAACGCAGAACCCAAGTCATAAATCTGTTGGACGAAGATTTGAAAAATTCTGTTGAAATTTTAACCAAATTCGATTCTAAAACGGCGGCCGGAATTATGAGCCTGGACTATATCCAGGTTGCTGAATCAGACAAAATATCGTTGGTAGCAAAACGTTGCCAAAAACATGAAAAACAAACTGGCCGTTTGCCAACCGTTATTTTGATGAAGAAAAATAAATTCATCGGGTATTTGCCAATTAACAAATTAGCATTTGCAAAACCGAATGATATGGCTGGAAAATATAACACAAAAATTCCTGCGATTAAACATAACATGTCCAGACGTGATGTTATTTCATTCTTCAAAAATCATCCGCATAACAAAGTTGTCGTTATGGATGCAGACAACGATGTTATAGGAATTATTTATTCTGATGATATTTTAAGAATAATGAAAGAACGCGAATCTTCGTCTTTGTATAGTTTTGCTGGTGTTTACCAAGAAGAAAGCGTATCTGACCCAATTTCTGTAAAAGTTAAATTTCGTTACAAATGGTTAATTATCAATCTTGCTACTGCGTTTTTTGCATCGTTCATTGTTGGATTATTTGATGGTACAATCGCAAAATACGTTTTACTGGCCGTGTACATGCCGATTGTTGCTGGAATGGGTGGAAATTCAGCAACACAAACTTTGGCTGTCATGGTGCGTGGAATTACGTTAAAACAGGTAAGTTTACGGAATTTTTGGACATGTTTAAAAAATGAACTGGGATCTGGGTTTATAAACGGTGTAATAAACGCATTAATTGTCGCAGCAATCGTAATGATATTCAACCACGATTATAAAATCGCACTGGTATTAAGCTTTGCAATGATAGTAAATTTGCTAGTGGCGGCATTTTTCGGAACCATTACCCCACTGATTATGGAAAGACTGGGTAAAGATCCGGCTGCGTCGGCAACAATATTTATTACAACTGCAACCGACGTTTTGGGATTTTTAACGTTTTTAGGAACGGCAACATTGTTGTTATCATAACCTGATATTGAATATATAATCCCATATGTTGGTATAATAAAAGCCCATTTGCGGTAAATAACCAATCTTTTATTGACAATTTTTGCGCTTTGACGCAAATAAAAATAATCTTTTTATTTATGTTATTTTTATCAATATTTTTGACATATTTTATTTTTGACAAATTACTTGACAAATAGTATTTTTAGGACATAATTACTAAAAAGGTGAGTAAATGTTCAAAAAATTGAAATTAAAATTGGCTGCACGTAAAGTTGAAAAACGAAAAGAAAGTTCAACAAAAGAGCCAAAAATAGGTAAAAAGTCAGCTTTTTGGTCCAAAGTAAAAAGCATTGTTTCTTGGCCATTTCGTGCTTTGAAATCTGTCGGAAATAAAATCTGGCATTGGCTGCGCTTTATCGATGTTATTGGCATGATAAACCTGACCTTGTTGGTTGGTATAATCGTTCTATTTTCAGTTTTGATTTCAAATATTCTGAACTGCGGAAATGATAAAGATTATGTTTTGGTCGCATCCGAAGATGTACCTGTAACAATAACAACTACAGAAGTTACAACAAATAAATCAAATCCTATGATTTTGCGCAAAACACAAACTGTTAAAACCAGAACAGTTCGTGCAACAATTACACTGCCTTTGAAAAAAGCATCTTGTTGCAAAGCTGAAAACATTCATCTGGTTAAAGCTGCAAAAAAAGAATATAATCTGTATGGTGATGTAATTGTAGATGGCACAAAGCCAAGTGAAAAATTGAAATGTGGAACCAGCATCAAAGGTAACCTGTATCTGCAAAACATGCGTAAATACACCCTGCCTTGTGGTTTACATATCGAAGGAAACTTGCTGTTACGTAATGTCGAAATGTTACAATTCTGTGGGGACTTTACAATAACAGGAAATATTTATGTCAGCCGTAATTCGTCATTTGGACCAATTCCAAAGACAGCAAGATTGGGCGGACAAATAATTTTTTAACATAAAATGAAAAAGGAGAGAGAAATGAATAAATTTGAAAAATTAATGGCTGTGTTGGCAAGAAATTTGGAATACACCATAATTTTGTTTTTATCAGTTGCTTTGTTTGCGATATTTTCGGACGGTTTGTTCGCAGGTCTGATAACTGCGGTGTCAGCATTTTTGACCTATGTCTGTGTAGATAAATTATATAAAGAATTCAAAAAAATTAAATAAAAAAGCCGCCAAATTGGCGGCTTTTTTTAATTAGCTGAAACTGGTGTTGGTACCGGCTGTTCTGGCACAGGTTCCTGAACAGGTGAAGATTGTGCAGGTTCACGTTGCATCAATTCATGGCGCAATTCACTTTGGCGTGATGAAATATCAGACTTGGACGCAACAATTGCCAACATAGCACACAGAACAAAAAATATAGTTGCTAACCATGCTGTTGTCTTGGTTAAGAAATTACCAGCTGATGCACCAGTTAAAACACCACCGAACATAGAAGCCGCAGAAGATCCGGACATACCGCTACCCTCAGACTTTTGTAACAAAATCAGACCAATCATAAAAACTGAAACAATAATCAATAAAACTAATAAAATTGAAAACATGAATATATCCTTTGTATTTGGGGCAATTCTAGACAGCAAATCGTTAAATTGCAAGAGTTTTTAACAAAGCCTCGGCAGCAGCAGTACTTGCAGCTTTCTTGGATACGCCAGTACCAAGTGCGTTTTTTCCCAAAGCAGTTACAGATACACTGAAAACTGGGTTATGTGAAGCACCGCTTTGTTCCAGATATTCATAAACCGGTAAAGCACCACTGTCTTCGTGTTGAACAAATTCTTGTAATGCTGTTTTTGGATCTTTTGGCGCTGTTAAATCCGCAGATGCTATATCTCTCCAAATTTCTGTTATAAATTTTTTTGCAGACTCAAATCCACCATCAATGTAAATTGCGCCCAGTATTGCTTCCATTGCATTTGCTAAAATATGTTGAACACGACCACCTGTCATATGACCACGACGAACACGCTTATCCAAACCAAATTCCATCGCAACATTTGCCAATGTTTCAGTTGAAACTAAAACTGCATGACGACGTGCCAATTCACCCTCTGTTTCATTTGGAAACATTTCAAATAACAAAACTGCCACAGATAACCCCAAAACACGGTCACCAATAAATTCCAAGCGTTCATTATTGTTTACAGCATCTGCCCCACTTTGAGTCAATGCTAAATCCAAAATATTTTTATTTTTGAAAACGTAATCTAATTTTTTCATACCGTTACTTTATTCCCAATCCAAGCCTGTTCCAACGGATTTTATTACCCCATGTCCAAACTTCTATCATGGGTGCATAATAATTATGTGAATACCAAACAAACCAAACCTTTCCCAATAAATTGTCGTATGGGATATATCCGACTTCTGCACGACTGTCGGCACTGTTATCACGATTGTCACCCATAAAGAAATAATGATTTTCTGGAACTTTGAATACAGGTGTATTATCGTATCTTTCGTTATCAGACATTTCTACAATATTGTGCTTTACACCATTTGGTAATGTTTCTATATATTCTGTACCTTTGAAAACACCACATTCCCAAGGAGCGTTATCACAATAATTATCGCTTTTGTATTCTATTGTGTAATTAAATGTTGCTGGTAAATTATCAACCCAGACTTTATTTCCTTTGATTGAAATATTGTCTTTGTAATAACCAACCCCACGCAAAGATTTACGCAAATTAGCAATAATGTAAGGTTTTTGATTTTCACGTTCAACCATTTTGCCATTGATGTACAAACGACCAGAAACCATTTGAATTGTATCACCTGGTTTTCCAACCAAACGCTTAACAAAATCCAACGATTCATTTATTGGATTACGAAAAACAATTACGTCACCAACCTTTGGTTCTTTTTCCATAAATCTACCATTCCATAACTTCCAAGATCCAAAAGGAAATGAATAGCGCGAATATCCATAAGACCATTTTGTTATAAAGATATGATCGCCCACCTGCAAAGTTGGAATCATTGACCCTGATGGAATATTAAATGGTTCTAATAAAAAACTTCTGAAAATTATGGCAATCAAAGCACCATAAAATATCGTATTAAACCATTCACGTGTTGCATTTTTTGTTTTTACTGGCATATTTTTTCTTCCTTACCGTTTTTTTTAACGCTGGATGCATTTTAGACCTTGAATTAAACAAGTGCAAGTTTTAATATACCGTTGTTATGATTTCATTAAATTCTATTATTTTTAACGGTATGGATGCCACAAAAATTGATGTGCAAATTCAATTATCTTCGGGTCTTTCCAAACCTGAGTTTAATATTATTGGTCTGGCGGACCGTGCAGTACGTGAATCTGCGGAAAGAATTCGAAATGTTTTATCTGCATTAAACCTGTCTTTGCCACCAAAAAGATTGACTGTTAATTTATCACCAGCTGATGTTGAAAAATCTGGATCACATTTTGACTTACCCATTCTCTGTGGGATTTTATGCACACTGGGAATTTTGCCAGAACATGAATTATCAAAATATTTAATTTTGGGCGAAGTCGGATTAAATGGAACAATTACAAAAACAAACGGTGTGTTACCCGCCAGTGTTTGGGCAAACGATAATAACCTGGGAATAATTTGTCCGGGTATCCAGGGGTCCGAAGCACGTTGGGCCGGTCACACAAATATTATTGCTGCAAATCATGTATTAGAATTAATCAATCATTTTAAAGGAACCCAGGTTCTACCAATTCCTGCTATCGTTACACCAGATGGTCATTCAACAATTGTTGGCGACATGGCCGAAGTCAAAGGTCAACAGGCTGCAAAACGCGCTTTGGAAATCGCCGCTGGTGGTGGACACGCAATGTTGATGGTTGGTCCCCCAGGTTCCGGAAAAACTATGTTAGCATCAAGACTGCCTGGAATTATGCCTGAAATGACCGCAAATGAAATTTTGGAATCTTCTGTAATTTATTCCATCGCAGGTCAACTGGATTCAAAAACCCTGGTATCAAAACGACCATTTCGCAGCGTTCACCACACAGCCAGTCCGATTTCATTGGCCGGTGGTGGATCTGATGCAAAACCTGGCGAAATATCTTTGGCACATAATGGTGTTTTATTTTTGGACGAATTGCCAGAATTTAACAGAACAACATTGGAAATTTTGCGTCAGCCAATGGAAGCTGGAAAAATAATGATTTCACGTGCAAAACATAATGCAACTTACCCCGCACGATTCCAATTGATTGCTGCAATGAACCCTTGTCCTTGTGGACATCTGGGAAACCCAAAACACGCATGTTCACGCGCACCACGCTGTGCCGAAGCATATCAAAATAAAATTTCTGGACCATTATTAGACAGAATTGATTTACATGTAGAAGTCGATGCAGTAAACCCATGGGAAATGCAGGATAATTCAGAATCTGAAAGCAGCGAACAAATCAGAAAACGTGTTGTTGCCGCACGAAAAAAACAACTGATACGTCAAGGCAAAACCAATGCCGAGTTGGATGGAAAAGAATTAGAACAATTTGCATTTTTGAGTTTAGAACTTACAAATTTTTTAAATTCTGCTGCGGAAAAAATGGGAATGTCTGCGCGCGGATATAATCGCATAAAAAGACTTGCACGAACAATTGCGGATTTGCGTGAATCTGAAAATATTGAAATGTCAGACCTGACCGAAGCCCTGTCATACCGTCCAATCAATCGTGGAAAATTTGGTGCTTAAAAGTTATAAAAAAACTGGGAAAACCCAGTTTTTAAAATTCAAATCTGATTCCAACCATAATATTTGTGTACAAAACATTCTTGGCACTGAACCAGTCGCGTGTCTTGGTACCATCAGAGTTAGACAAAGCCCACTTGATTTTTGGTACATACATCACACGTGCACCCAAATCCAAAAACATATTATCAGCCAAACCATAAGAAAATCCAGCAGCAATAACACCGGCTACGTTTGAAGTATTTTTTTCTGATTTATAAAACTGCAAAACGTTATTGCTGTCCATTGTGCCATATTGTTGCAAATCTACAGACAATGACAAATCACCATACAAATCGGATAAATTTGTTACAGTTTTAATATCTGCATATCCCATACCAAAACCGATGTATGGAATTGCCTGGTGCAGTGGTTTTTGCAAACCATCAAAGAAATCATAAAACGCCATAGCACTGATTATATCTGTGTTCACAGTAGAGTTCACACCGCCACTTGTTACCTTTACATTTACTGGTGTTGACCCACCTTCCAATGTTAAATCGCCAGAAAACAGTGGTGCTGCGTTATATTCAGTTTCCGAAATGTGATCCCAACCCAATTCTATACGCCATTGTGGTGCATTCTGAACAGTCCAACCAACACTGGCACCCGCTGCAAATGAAAAATTAGACAATTTTTTTGCCGCTGGTAATTTTGCAATATCGCCAAATCCAGCATGGGTATAATCATCCTGCATAGTGCTGGTCAGTGAATTATAATATCCGTCAGAAACAACAACCCCATCAACTGTACTGATATAATAATTGCTGGTCAGTGAATTAACATCATTACTGATTGAACCATTCATAATTGATGCGCCGCCGCGAAAAGACAAAACAAATCGCGAACCGTCATCTTGGTACCAACCATCACCAACATAGTTTCCAGGATATTGCCAGTTCGCATTAGCCGAGCCAGCGCAAAGACATGATATTATTGTAAAAAGACCTGCAATTTTAGTTTTCATGATTAACATTGTATCACAAAAACTATATTAAAAAAAGATTTTCTTTATTGAATAGAGGTTACTATTCCTTTGAATATCTCGGCTGGAACAGTACCACCGGTTATTTTATTATTCATAGGTGTAAAATCATCATTTCCAACCCAGACACCAACTGTTAAATCATTTGTGGACCCAATAAACCATGCGTCACGATTACCGTTACTGGTTCCTGTTTTTCCACCCAATACACCAGGTGCAGATGCACGGTGTCCAGTACCATTTGGTTTAATAACATCTGATAATAATTCCCCCATATAATTAACAGTGCTGGCATTCAATAATTGTATGCTGTCAGATGGATTACGTTCATATAAAATCTTTCCGTCTGGCGCAGTTATTTTTGTGATTGAATAATGTCTGACCGATCTACCATTATTCCAAATAACACTGTACATAGTTGTCAAATCCAACAAAGTCATTTCGGACGCCCCCAAAACAGTTGAATATTCACGGCGTAATTTTGCACCTGCACCTAATCTGCCAGCCATAGATAAAACTTCATCAATACCATATTGTTCTGTCAGTTTTAACGGTACAGAATTAACACTTTTTGCAAATGCAGTCGAAAGCGAAATATCACCATAGTAACGTTCATTATAATTTTTTGGATTATAGTCACCAATCGCAAAAGGAGAGTCGTTAACATAAGCATCCGGACGCATACCCTTTTCCAGTGCAACCAGATATATCACAGGTTTGAAACTGCTGCCGGGCTGACGTGGGGCCAAACATCTGTTAAACTGACTGGACTGATAATCTGAACCACCAACCATTGCACGTATTGCACCATCGTGTGACATTGCAATAACTGCACCCTGGTATGACCCAACCTTGTTTGAAATGATTGACGCTGCTCTTTCTTGTAATGGAACATCCAGTGTTGTATAAACACGAATATCAGAATTAAAGTCGCCCAGTCGTGACATAACTTCGTCCATAACAAAGTCCGTCCAGTAACGATAAATATTTGTATCAGCTGCTGGTTGTGAAGCTTTCATTGTTTTTGCAGCATTTTTTGCCTGATCCAGGGTGATATATTTTTGTCGAACCATTTCTTTTAACACAACACGTGCACGTGCCATGTTTTTATCAGGATGTTTTAATGGACTGTATGTTGTTGGTGCTTTTAACATAGCTGCAATCTGAGCAGACTCTGCAATTGTTAATCTGTCGGCAGATTTTTGAAACAGTACCCTGGCAGCTGCATCAATTCCACGCAACCCCCCAACCAAAGAAACACGGTTCATGTACAAATCTAAAATCTGGGGTTTTGTAAATCTGTTTTCCAACCAATATGATAAAATCAATTCCTGGATTTTTCTGGAAACTTTTTTATCTCGTGACAAGAAAACATTTTTTGCAGTCTGTTGAGTTATCGAAGATCCACCAGCAGAAACATGACCATGTACAATATTTGAAACCAGGGCACGCGCAGTTCCACGTGTATCAATTGCACCATGTTCAAAAAATCTTTTATCTTCAATTGCAACTATTGCCTGCCATACGTGCGGCGGTAATGTTTTTACAGAAACAGGATTGCCCATAATTCTGTTACTGCTGCGAATTTCACGACCACCATCATCCAAAAAAGTCACACTGGGTAAACGTGTTTCTTTTAGAATAGAATCCAAAGATGGCATTTGTAAAAAAACTATCAGAACATATACAGCTATCAGTGCTGCAACTATCATTGTACAATTTATTATAAACGCAATAAATCTTGCACGTATCGATGTTCTTCTTTTTTCTTTTTCTAATAACCTTTTTCTGCCAAACATTCTAATTGCCCTTAGTTGCTTTTTCAAAATCAGACTCGGACCAAACTGTGACCCCAAATTTTTGTGCATCAATCAATTTACTGCCGGAATCACGACCAGCTATAACTATATCAGTTTTTGCCGATACACTGCCCTGGACACGTGCGCCAAACTTTTCTAATATTTCGCGTGCTTGGTCACGTGTATATTTTTCCAACGTTCCTGTTAAAACTATTTTTTTATTCATCAAAGGATTATTATAAACAACAACTTTCTTTACTTCGTTAACCTTTATATATTGTAATAAATTATCCAAAACAGCACTGTTGTTTTTATCAGCAAAGAATGAAACTATTTCATCCGCCATAATATCGCCAATGCCATCAATTTTCTTTAATTGCCATTGCGTTGCTTTACGTAACGCTTCCAAAGTTTCAAAATCACGCGCAAGTATTTTTGCTGTTGCTTCGCCAACTTCTGGAATTCCAATTGCAAACAATAATCTGTGTAAATCAATTGTCTGAGAATTTTTTATAGATTTATCCAAATTTGAAATTGATTTTTCACCAAATCCTTCCATTAACATTAAATCGTTTATATGTTTTTCAACCAGAGTAAAAATATCAGCTGGATTATGCAACCAACCTAATGATACGAACAATTCTATCTGTTTGGAACCCAGGCCTTCAATATCAAAACCCTTTTTAGAAACAAAGTGTTCCAACTCGCCAACAACCTGGGCAGGACAAGAAAGCGAATTAACACATCTGCGTGCAACCAACCCTGCTTCTTGAACAACATGACTGCCACATACCGGACATCTGATTGGAAATACATATGGAATGGAATCTGTTGCGTGCTCAACAACCTCTACTACTTGGGGAATAACATCACCGGCACGTTGTACAATAACTTTATCACCAATACGGAAATCTTTGCGTGCAATTTCGTCAGCATTATGAAGTGTTGCACGCGACACCAAAACACCACCAATATTTATTGGCTCCAATTCTGCAACTGGTGTCAAAACACCTGTTCGTCCAACCTGAATTGTTATATCACGCAATTTTGTTATTGCACGTGCGGCCGGAAATTTATAAGCAACTTCCCATCGTGGACTCTGTGCGGTCATTCCCATTTTTTCTTGGGTGGCAATATCGTTAACTTTTAATACCAGACCATCGATATCAAATGGAATATCAGCGCGCATTATCATAACTTCGTTGTAAACATTCACAATTTCTGAAATTGTTTTTGCACGACGCGCCCATAACCCTGTTGTTTTGAATCCCCAAGATTCCAATTTTTCAAAAAATTCACTTTGTGTTTTCCATGTCCGTTCTGACAATTGACCATATGTATACGCAAATGCTGACAATCTGCGCTGCGCGGTTATTTCTGGATTTAACTGACGCAAAGAACCAGCAGCTGCATTGCGTGGATTTGCAAATTTTTTATCAGACATTTCATTTAACGTAATAAAGTCATTACGCGCCATGTAAACTTCACCACGAATTTCTATAACTTTTGGAAAATTACCTGTCAAAGTTTTTGGAATATCATGAATTGTTTTCAGATTTTCGGTTATGTCTTCGCCCTGCTGGCCACTACCACGTGTCAGTCCGCGAACCAAAACACCATCTTCATACAAAGCGGAAAATGACAAACCATCAACCTTTAATTCAACAAAAATATCTGTATCTTTTATTTTTTTTAACCAATCAACAACTTCTGCTTCACTGAAAACATCCGATATAGAAAGCATAGGAACACTATGAACATGTGTCTTAAAATCTTTTGACGTGGCTGCGCCAACATGTGTTGATGCACCATTTTCGGATAATTCTGGATATTGTAATTCAATTTCCAGTGCACGTCGCTTTGCGATATCGTACGTTGCATCATCAACAACTGGTGCATCGTTTTGGTGGTACGCGATATCCCATTCTTTCAGTTTTTTAATTAAATCCGAATGTTCTGCGCGAATAAATAAATCAGGAATTTTTGACATGTTTTGATTATATTAACTTAATGAAACTTTTGCAACTGTTGAAAATGCGTTTGGTTAAAAGCCTAAAATATGGTATGATAGGCCAATTCGTTTTTTTATGTAAAGGAACAATATGATAGACAATAAAACGGTAACAATATCCGACAGCGACATAGATGCATTTATAAAAAAGTTTTTTGACTCGGCATTGATAATACTGAACAAAAGCGTTGATAAAGCTTCTAACCCAGAAGAAATTATAAAAATCCGTGAAAATTTACAAATTATCGGAAATATGCGTGCAAATCCTACATATTTCGTAACACACACTCATTCAAGTTTTTTGGTTTACAATAAAACTTTAAGTAATAATGGGTTCAATCACAATTCGTTGTATTACACTTTCAGCAGTGCTGTATATCGTATCAGTATGTATTATTCAAACAAAACTAGTCAAAACACTATTAGCATGTTTGATGCTATTAGTAACTGGTACAATGATGTTCCAAAGGGTCCTCTTAAAACAATATCTTCGATTTTCAAAGGCGATAAAAATATACAACTAATACTGAAACATAAAAAAGAATTAACTTATTAAACAGACCCGCTAAATGGCGGGTTTTTTATCCTAGATTCTAGTATTGATTGAACATATAAAAAGTATTATAATACATACATTATCTTGATAATAAAGGATATTAAATGTTAACTAATAAAAAAAATGATTCTATTATTCAGAATTTTTTTGACTCGGCTATAAATTTACTGAATGAAAGTAAAAAAAACAAATTAAATAAATTTAAAATAAAAGCCATTAATAGAAATATTGAAGCAATAAATATAATGAAGTCTGATCCAAAAAAATTTACCAGTTTCAAAGAACGTTATGCTAACCCAGAAGTAAATATAACAAAAGATGGTTTTGTTATAAATAAAGATGATTCTGTTTACAGTGCTTTTATATGCACTGTTTGGGCCATAGACGATTATTATAACAAAGATAAAAACCCGGACGAAAAAACTGATAAATTATTAAAATTTATCAGTTCTTGGCAATATACAAAATCCAAAAGCATATTCAAAGATATCATACCTTTTGGATTTTTAATGTCCAAAAGCATGTCCACAAGTTTGTAGTATTTTTTTACCTTAAAATATGGTAAAATCGGAGAGTGTGGTTATGTACAAGGAAAACAAAATGATTGATTTAGATAAAGAAATTCAATTTTTTTTTGATTCTGTTCTGAAAATTTTAAGTTATGGCAAAATTTTTACAAATGATGTTAAAGAACTTAATAGAATAGAAGTTAATTCTAATTTAGTAAAAAATATAAAAAACAACTATTTTTATTTTAAAGAAACATATTTTTTTACTCTGGGTGCAGGTATAACTCAATCAGGGTTCAAACAGTTTGACAAAGAAAATGTCTCATTATTTTATTCTTTTAACGATATTTTACAAAAAATTTTTGTATTCCATAACCAAGCAGGTATTAATAAGGACGAGTTATTAGGGGCTTTGAAAAACTGGGATTCAATAAAACCAGGTTATATGAGCAATACTTTCAAATACCTTAAATATTCTCTAAAACAAATTTTAGATGTACAAAAAAATGAAAAATTTGTACCAGTTCATCAGCCCCTAGCAGTCAAAAAAAATCCATACCTGCGACAAGCTAGAATAATTCAAGAATTTCAAATAACTCATTAAAAAATCCCGCGATTGCGGGATTTTTTTATTCTTTTTATTTACAATTTATTCTTGGTCTAAACCTTTTAACAAAACATCTTTCAATTCATTTGGTAACATACCAGTCGAAGAATATCCACAATCCACGTGATGTATTTCACCTGTTACACCACTTGCCAGATCACTGAATAAATACACTGCTGCACCTGATACATCGTCCAAAGTCATATTGCGACGCAATGGTGTCATTTTTTCATTCAATTTTAATATTGATTTAAAACCACCAACACCACTGGATGCCAAAGTAATAATCGGACCAGCACTGATAGCATTTACACGAACACCGTCAACACCCAAATCAGCCGCCAAATAACGAACCGAAGAATCCAGTGCAGATTTAGCAACACCCATAACGTTATAGTTTGGTATGGATTTTTCACCACCAAAGTAAGTCAGTGTTATAACACTGCCACCTTTTTTCATCAACTTTGCGCTGCGACGTGTTAAATCAACCAAAGAATATGCTGAAATATCCATTGTATTTTTGAAATTTTCACGTGTTGTGTCTGCATAACGTCCAGTAAGTTCGTCTTTGTTAGAAAAAGCAATAGCATGCAACATACCGTCCAAATGACCCCATTCTTTTTCAATTGCATTAAATAAAGAATCCAACTGTGCATCATCTTGGACATTGCATTGTTGAATAAACTTTGCACCTATGCTTTCACCCAGCGGACGAACACGCTTTTCTACACGTTCACTGCCGTATGGCATAGCGATTTCAGCACCCTCTTCTGCGGCGCGTTTTGCAATTGCCCATGCCATAGACATATCATTGGCAACACCAGTTATTAAAATTTTCTTTCCCTTTAATAGCATTTTCATTCCTTTCATAAAATTTTATTGGACCGGTCTTTAATTTAGCATTAAAAAAACAAATTCGCAATAATTTAAAAAAAGACTTGAAAAGAAATAAAATAAAGTATAAGATTGGCGGGCAATTCGGGCATAGTTCAGTCGGTAGAACAACGGACTGTTAATCCGTATGTCGCTGGTTCGAGTCCAGCTGCCCGAGCCAATTTTTCAAACCACCTATATGGTGGTTTTATTTTTTATTGATAATTAGCTGTTTTGAGCAAGAACTTATTATATATCATCTTGATTTTATTGATAAAAATCTTTATAATATTATTCAAAATAAAAGATTAAAATGAAAAAAAAAGAAACAGAATTAAAAGACGTTAAAATCAGCGCAACTGAAGCTTTAAGAGCTATATACAAGATTTTGAACGCCGACACATTCCCAAAGAAAAAATTTATAAAATCTATATTATTATCCGCTTTGAATGGTGCTGTTGCATCATTTAGACCAAAAATTTGGGGACTGGGGATAAATTCCGCAACAGGTTTGAATGGTCTTGCCAATCCAGAAGTTGCTATTTATGGTGGAATGGCATATATGATGGATATTTTTAACGGATATATGAATTCACAAAAATATAAATCTGAAACCGAATTAGGACGAGAAATTTTTATAAATTTCGAAGCTTATTGCAGAACCAAGTATATAGGAGAAGATAAGAGTTTTAGAAACGATAATCCCCTACCCGCTTTTAATCAGGCAAAAAACCGTGCGCGACAATCCGTCCAAGGTATCACACGTGATCTGACTAATTTAACAAACTCAACGTCGCAAACTATTACCAGTGGTGCCATATTGGGCACAATCAGCCCATTAATACTAGCTGGTGTTGTTTTATATTCCAGCGCAAATATTGCTTGGAATTTCTGGCATGAAAATAAAATGCGCCCATTGCGTAAAAAATTCAATAAAAATAATGATGCTATTTACTCCAGAATGGGTGATATTACTGGTAATACTGATATAATTCAAAGAACTGGAAATGAAGAAGAATATTCTGAAATATTAAAAAACGAAACTGGTAAATTAAAAAGATACTGGGCAAGAATTTCTGAATTAGAACGTAAAAAAAGTGTTAAATCTATGTTGGTTAATACATTTTTTAATGCTGCTGTTTTTGGAACTGCATATAGAGTATTAAAAAAACAACATTCAAAAATTGGTGATTTAGTAACACTAATTGATTCTGTAAGTAGATTTTCAAGTGCAACCACAAATCTTGGTAATACATTCACATCCATAAAAAGAAATCTTACCGAGTACAGGGATGCAATGGAAATATTAAACCACATTCCGTTGATAAAAGATAAAGAAAATGCTATTGATTTGCCTTTGGATAAATTTGGAAATAAAATTCCAGACATAGAATTTAATAATGTAAATCACAGTTATAAAGATGGCGAAAAAGAAGTATTGAAAGATTTTAACCTAAAAATACCAGGGGGACAAAAAATCGCAATATTAGGTGATTCTGGAGCTGGAAAAACTTCTTTAATGTCTTTGTTATTGCGTGAATATGAACTTACATCAGGAAAAATTAAAATCGGCGAGTATAACAATGATGACATTAAATTGCGTTCTTTGCGAAAGTTTGTTCGTTATATTCCACAAAATTCGGGGTTTTTAGACCGCAGTTTTCGTGAAAATTTAACACTTGTAAAACCTGATGCAAGTGACACGGAAATAGAATTTGCTTTAAGTAAGGCAAAACTGCTGGATTTGGTTAATTCCAGACCAGAAAAACTGGAAACCAAGGTAGGTCATAATGCAAACACTCTTTCCGGTGGAGAACAACAAAGATTAGCACTTGCTAGAGCATTTTTAGCACCATCACCTATTGTTATAATGGACGAACCTGAAAAGGGATTAGATCCAAAATTACGCAGCGAAGTATTAGCAAATATAAAAGATTTTGCAGATTATGGTAACGGAAGAACAATGATTGTAATAACACACGATCCTTTTATTGCACAAGGTATGGATCGTATAATTGTTCTTGAAAATGGTAAAATAGTAGAAGACGGACACCCAAAAGATTTGGTTAAAGATGAAAATGGAAAATATTTTTCTGCTATAAATTCATTTTCTTCAAACGAAAGATAGGTTTTAATATTAAATTTCTGAGTTAATTCTTTGTAAAATAAGTAAAAAAATTACTTTTCTGTCAATATAATATTCTTATTCTATTTGGATTTTTTCCTTATCTATGATAGTATAATATAATAATATTACTAGGATTCAATTTAGAGGGGAGTAAATTGAAACTTTTTCGTGCGGTTTACACCATATCTTTTACAGTCATTATCATAACCAGTTCCGCGGTGGCTGAAATTGCATCAAAAAGTTACGTAGATACTGCAATTCAAACACAAATTGGTTCTGGCGATTTGGCCACTATTATTGCAGACGCGGTTGCTAATAAAGCAGACAAAGTAACAAATGCAGTCAGTGGAAACTTGGCTGCACTGGATGCAAATGGAAATATTGTTGATTCCGGTGTAAAACCTGCAGATTTTGCAACCGTTGAACAAGTTTCAACACCTGAAAATGTTGTTTTAACAACTGCTGGGGCACAAAGTATGGCCGGTGATTATACTATTACAGGGTCATTAACTGTTCCAACTTTACCATTACCGTAAATAATTATGATAAAAAAATTATTTATCTCTTTAATGTTTTTACTAATCAGTTTTAATGCTGGCGCAACTGGTAAAGTTGCCAGTGCAGAATACGTACATAGTTCCATAAATTCAGTTTGGGGAATTGGTGTTCCATACAACAGTGGTATTCCAAATATCCAGGGTGCTGTGAATATGAAATATTTACTGGAAACCATTGATAAGGCAAATGAATTATCTGGAACACCAACAACATATGGTTCCAGCCCACTGGCGGTCGAAAATGCTGCCAGTACTGTTGCTGTTGATATGGCGATTACCAGCTTGATTAATACTGTAAACCCACCTGTTTCTGTAGAACCTGCATTTTATATTTTAACAACTAATGTTACTGATAAATTTGGACTATCAATCGCTGCCAAGGGTAAGTTTTATATTGATTGGGGTGATGGATCCCCCCTGGAGGTTATAGAAAAAACAACCGCCGCTTTATCGAATTATCCACATACATATTCTGTTGCTGGTTCATACAGGGTAAAACTTACCGGACTTGCAACTGGATATTCAACATTTACGACATTCAAAATATATGAACCTTCATATACTTATAATTACCAAAAAGTTTTACGAATTGGTGGTAGTTTGGGAAAGATATTTCCCACAATTGGTTCTGGTGGTACATCTGAAACACAACCAAATTTTAATCTGACATTTTCTGGTTGCACAAACCTTGTTGGTTCAATACCAAAATATTTATTTTCTGGTATATCTGGGACACCAGTGGCAAATATGTTTAGTAGAACTTTTGATGGTTGCACAAAGCTGACTGGGGAAATACCATCTGGACTGTTTGGTAATTTATCCGGTGCGCCAGCAAATTCTATATTTAACTATACATTTAATGGATGCAGGGGATTAACTGGTTCGATACCATCTGGATTATTTGGTAATTTATCCGGTGCACCAGCACAGTATATGTTTAATTATACATTTGCTGGTTGCACCGGTCTGACTGGTTCAATTCCATCTGGGTTGTTTGGTAATTTATCTGGCGCACCGGCAATAAGTATGTTTTATGGAACATTTAGGGGATGCATTGGATTAACTGGTTCAATTCCATCTGGATTGTTTTCTGGGATTTCTGGTGCACCGGCAACTGCTATGTTCGGACAAACATTTGATAGCTGTTTAAACCTTAGTGGTACCATACCGTCTGGATTATTTGGTAATTTGTCTGGTGCACCAGCACAGTCTATGTTTCAAAATACTTTTAATGGTTGTGTTGGACTGACCGGAGAAATACCATCTGGATTATTTGATGGAATTTCCGGTGCGCCGGCAGTAAATATGTTTTTAGGAACTTTTCAGGGATGTTCTGGTCTGACTGGTTCAATTCCATCTGGATTATTCTCTGGGATTTCTGGCACACCGGCACAATATATGTTCACCAGGACATTTTATAATTGTTCCGGATTAACCGGGCCAATTCCGTCTGGATTATTCGCCGGAATTTCTGGAACACCCGCAATCAGAATGTTTGAAGATACATTTTATAATTGTTCTGGATTAACATCAATTCCAAGTGGACTTTTTTCTGGAATTTCCGGCGCACCAGCAGATTATATGTACAAGGGTACATTCGCAGGTTGCGTTGGACTGACCGGAACAATCCCAGCAAACCTGTTCGGTAATTTATCTGGTGCACCGGCGCAATATATGTTTCAAAATACTTTTATTAACTGTCCGGGATTGACCGGTGCAATTCCAGGTGATTTATTTGGTAATTTATCTGGCGCACCGGCACAATATATGTTTTACGGAACATTTTATGGTTGTTCCGGTTTAACATCAATTTCAGATGGTTTGTTCGACGGTATCGTTGGCACACCACGACCATATATGTTTTATCAAACATTTCAGAATTGTTCTGGATTAACTGGAAATATCCCAGATGGATTATTTGGCGGAATTTCTGGAATACCCGCAATAAATATGTTCACTAGTACTTTTAGTGGGTGTTCGGGATTGACCGGTGAAATACCAGCGAACCTGTTTGGGACAATATCTGGCAAACCCGCCAATAATATGTTCCAACAAACATTTAATAACTGTTCCGGATTAACGGGCCCGATTCCATCAGGATTGTTTGGTAATTTGTCTGGAACACCAGCTGATTATATGTTTAGTGGAACTTTTACAAATTGCAGTGGATTAACATCAATACCAGTTGGATTATTTGGTGATATTTCAGGTTCATCACGAGCAAGTATGTTTGATAGAACATTTCAGAATTGTTCCGGATTAACTGGTGAATCAGCATTAATGCCAGATGGTATAACACATCTTTATGATGTATGGCCCCAGACGTATTATTATAATGATGCTTATACATATATTGGCGCAACTGGATTATCAGATTATGCAGCAATTCCAACAAACTGGAAATAATTTAATATTATATAAAAATCCGCCAAAATGGCGGATTTTATTAAGATTGATTTTTTATTTTCTATCTTCTTTGTTTTCATGTTCGTGCTGGGTCATCAATATTCCTGTATAAACCAAAGCAGCAATTCCAACAATTGTGTAAATTGCACGTGTTAACATTGTTCCATTACCAAAAATAGCCGCAACCAAATCAAAGCTGAACAATCCAACCAAACCCCAATTCAAAGCCCCAATTATTACTAATGGTTTTAATACATACCTTTTTAATTCATGCATTTCTGTCTCCTTTTATTAAATCTTTTATCTCGGCTGAGATACAATAATTTTAGACTTTTTAGCGTATATTTATAACAGGACGCTGTTCCCATAATTATTAATAAAAATCTACTTCACAAAACACCATGTTTTTTGTACTATTGCTGCAGATAAAAAATAAAGAGAGGATATAAAATGAAACTGTTTGAAAAAATAAAATTCGCAAAATCTAAAATTCGTGTTGGTGTTTTAATGATTGCAATTGTTCTGGCTGGGGGGTTTGCATTGGGTGGGTACTTTATTGGTAATGGTGTTTATCAATCAATGGCAAAAAGAACTGTTACAGTAAAAGGATTGGCAGAACAAGACGTCGTGGCAGATATGGCAATATGGAATATAAAAATCAGCCGAGTCGGCGGTGATTTGACCGCTTTACAATCAGGCGTTGATTCAGATTTGAATAAAATAAAATCGTTTTTAAAAACTGCTGGATTTTCGACAGAAGAAATTCAGAATCTAAGAATCCAGGTTCGTGATAAATTTGCTGGATATTCAGATGCAGAATTAAAGTCGCAGAAAAACGAAGGAAGATATGTAATTGAAACTGGTGTTATGGTCAGATCAAACAATGTTAACTTGATTGATTCTGTATCTCGCAGACTGGGTGAACTTGTACGCCAGGGAATAACAATAACAGAAGATTATTCTGGACCTATTTACATATTTAATGGTTTAAACGATATAAAAATATCTATGATTGAACAAGCAACAAAAAATGCAACAGATGCCGGCCGTCAATTTGCAAAAGATGCAAATGCCAGACTTGGAAAAATACAAAGTGCAAACCAGGGAATTTTCAGTATAGAATCACGTGACCCAATTGATCAGTGGTCCAACAATGAAAAACAATCAATAAACAAAAAAGTTCGCGTTGTCTCAACAATAACTTTTTATTTGCGTTAACAATGCGGTATTTTTCCGCATTTTTATTATTTTGGGATTAATTTCATAAAAAACACAATTAATCCTATTATTACCACCTTTTTAATCTTGACCGTTTATCATGAAAATTGGTAGCCTTGTATAAACAATAATGGGGTGTTCTGTAAAAAAAATTAGGGGGAATTTTTTTAAATATTGATTATGGCTTATAGTTTATTTTTTTGTCAAAAAAATAATCGCCATGAAACATCAAGGTTTTTTGAAATTTTGATGAATATTTGGTGTGTTAAAGTTCGCAGAATAATTTTATTTTCTGTGGCTGTTTTTGCCGTATCAACACTTCCTTCTTTTGCAAACATTTCATCAAAAGATTACGTAGACAGAATTATTTCCGCCGGCGGATTCGAAGAAATATCAAACAAGACAACAAGTATTAACAGTGCTAGTACGGATATACAGTACCCATCTGCCAAGGCTGTTTATTCGCATGTTGGTGATATAAATAATCCACACAATGTAACTAAGACTCAGATTGGACTCAACAATGTACAAAATGTTGATCAAACAGATGCAACGAATCTTATAAGTGGTGTTGTACCATTCCCCAGATTACCTACTGGCACCACTGCAAATACTGTTGCTGTTGGCGATGATTCGCGTTTTATGGCTGTTCCAACCAGTCAGCCTACCGGTACACCACCAAGTGGATGGGCTTGGTTCTGGATTGCACCATAATTTTTCATACACTTGATATTTTTTATGATTATATTATATTGTTTCTAGGTAACATCCAAAAAGGAGAACAAAATGGATACAATAAAAAACTACATACTTATGCCTTTGATTATCATTGGCGCCCTGAATTGGGGATTAGTTGGTTTGTTTAATTTTGACCTAGTCGTGACCCTGTTCGGTATGGGAACCTTGATAACTAAGGTTGTATACAGCCTGGTTGGTATTGCGGGTTTTGTTTATTTATTTACCATGATGAACAAAATT
>JAFGMU010000037.1 GCA_016927395.1 Alphaproteobacteria bacterium | reverse complement strand
TTGTCCACTATAGTAGACAGTTAAAATATTCATAAATAATTAATATAACTAGTTTCTATCAATAATAAAACCTTGTCTACTATAGTGGACAGTTTTTATTTCGTATCCACAATTGTAATTTATGTTTAATCCTATCTGTGACACAGTCAGACAATATTAATTTTCAGTTTTAACTGATAGTTTTATTCCAAAATAGTTCAATAATCTCAGTATAGTTATAAATTCTGGATTGCCAGTTGGAGATAGCATTTTATAAAAACCAGCCCGTGAAACCCCCATTGTAGCTGGAATTTCAGATATTTTTGAGTTAGTCTTTGAAATCTTTTTCAAGATAATTTTAATTTTTTCTATATCCATAGAATCCAAAGCAAAAGAAAATTCAGAAATTAAATTATCGTCGATTTTTTCATTATGTAAAAAATATTTCCTTTCAATCTTTGGCTTTGATAAAATTGGTAAACGCATAATTTTCTCCTTGGTATAAAAAATTAAGAATATTATATATTTGTCTACTATAGTAGACAATATTATTTTAGTTTATATCTTTTTTTATCTAATAAACATACCTGGTAAACATAACTGGTCAATTCATATATAAAAATTATCTACTGGGGTAGATATTTTTTATTTCTTATTTAATTTATATAATTTGAATTTAGATTTTCATCTTCTGATATAACTTCCAAAAAATAAACATCAAAAAAATTAAGTATTTTATATTGTCTACTACAGTAGACAGTTTTTATTTATTACTTAAATTTATATTTTTTATTGCGCTTTTTATTTTTTCAAATTCTGAATCCGAAAAATTGCCCAGAACCCAATCCGATGGATCAATCTGCAAATTAACATCTCGCGGATGTCCAATTCCAATTCTGATTCGGTTGTATTCTTTGCCAACATGATTATCAATGGATTTAATACCGTTATGACCTGCACTGCCGCCACCAACTTTTTCACGTATGTCACCCAGTTTCAAATCCATATCATCATGGATTACAAATAAATTTTCTAATGGTATTTTGTAAAATTTCATCAAACTTGCAACTGATATTCCGCTGTTATTCATATACGTTTGCGGCTTGGCAAAAATAATTTTATTCCAATCAATTTTTACAACTGTGGTATATGCTTCTTTTTCAGACTTCCATTTTGTATCTGCACCAACCAAAGAATCCACAGCCATAAAACCAACATTATGTCGTGTGCGTGAATATTTATCACCAGGGTTACCCAGACCAACAATTAAAATCGGTTTATTTTCTTGCATACTTGAACCAGTTTGTTTTACTATATTATTACACAAAGGAGAAAAATAATGAAATTAAAAACTACTGGTCTTTTGACATTGGTTTCGGTTTTGGGTTTTGCTGCAAATGCAAACGCAGGCGTTGTTATGGATATGTACGCAGGTGCAACAGTCGGCGCCGGTGGGTTAACAGTTATGTCAGACGGCAGTGACACCAGTGATTCTGCAAGTTCTTATGGTGCAATGTTCGGTATTGATATCCCTGTGTTACGTGCCGAAGTAGAATATAACCATTTATCAAATTCCGATTTGAAAATGGATTTGGCAATGGTTAATGGTTATTTGAAAATGCCATCCACTGTTATCAAACCATACATTGGTGTTGGTGTTGGTTCTGTGTTTAATGGTAAAATTGAAAATACAGTTGACATCAGTTCTGCACCTGCTTATCAAGGTATGGTTGGTGTAACTTTTGATATTCCTGCTGCACCAATAAAAATTGATGCCGAAGGACGTGTTTTATACGTTCCTGACTTTGTAGAATTTTATTCTATTGAATCAGATTTGTTAAATTATGATTTCCGCATTAAACTGCGTTATGTATTTTAATTAAAAAACTCTCGGGGCAGTTAAAAAACTGCCCTGATTTTACTGATACAAATATGCTTACACTGATTGATGGAAACTCTTTACTGTTTCGCGCTTATTATGGTGTTAATTCACGTCTGACGCGGGGCGATGGAACACCTATTGGTGCTGTATATGGTTTTATCAGCATGATTTTACCAGTGTTGGCGGCGGCAAAACCAAATGATATTTTTGTATGCGTTTTTGATGCTGCAAGAAAAAATTTCAGAAATGAAATATATCCAGAATACAAAGCAAACAGAACTGACCCGCCTGCAGATTTGGTAACCCAAATGGAATTAACCCGTGATGCCGCGCGCGCAATGGGAATGCCGGTTTTATCAATTCATGGGGTCGAAGCCGATGATGTTATTGCCACGCTTTCTAATGTTTTTTGTGAACACGATGGTGGTACCAGAATTATAACCAGTGACAAAGATTTAATGCAACTGGTTTCAAATTGCATTTTCTTGTACGACGGTATGAAACAGGCCGAGGTTCGCGAAAAAGAAGTATTCGAAAAATTTGGTGTAAAACCGAATCAGGTTATCGAGGTTCAAAGTCTGATTGGTGATTCATCTGATAATGTCCCCGGCGTCCCAGGAATCGGTCCAAAAAAAGCAGCCGAATTAATAAATAAATTCGGAACGATGGATAATTTGTATAAAAACATAAATCAAATTGAAAATGAACGAATCAGAAATTTATTGATTGATAACGAAGATCGTGCACGAGTATCACATCAATTGGTAACTCTGAAAACTGATGTCGACTTGGACGGATTAAAATTATCATCTTTTTTGTTTGATAAAAACAAAGCATTAGATTTTGTAAAAAATATTGTTGAAAGTAACTCTTTGGCTGCTCGAATTGAAAAATTATTTCCCACACAATCAGAAATTCCTTTGACAGATTATGAAAATTTGTTTGAAATAAAAACTGAAAAAATTTCAGAAAAAAAAGAATTTCAAACAATCTTATCAGAAAATGAATTGGATAAATTTTTATCAACCATAACCGATGTTTTGGCATTTGACACTGAAACAACCGGATTAAATCAAATGGAAGATAAAATTGTTGGAATTTCAATGTCAACAAATTCTGAATTTGGGGTTTATATTCCACTGCGCCACAAATCCGGAAAATCCGATTTGTTTGGAGATAGTGAAATCATAACGCCGAATCAGTTATCAATTGATTTGGTAAAAAGAAAATTATGGCCATACTTTACAAATCCAAAAATTACCAAGGTCGGACACAATCTGAAATACGATTTGCACATTTTTGCAAACGAAGGTTGGGATACCAATGAAATTTCACCGATTGATGACACAATGCTGATGTCCTATGTTTTGCACGGTACATTACATACACATGGTTTGGACGAATTGGCCAAGGTTTATCTGGATCATGAAAATATTTCTTTTGATTCTTTGTTTTCAAATAAAACCAAAGAAAAAAATTTTGCATCACTGGGAATAGAAAATGCATCGGCCTATGCAGCAGAAGATTCTTATGTTTGCTTTGCGTTATATAAAATATTTAAAGAAAAATTAGATAAAAACGAAAAACTTAAAAAACTGTATGAAAATTGCGACCTGCCCTTGTTACCAATTTTATTAAAAATTGAACGCAATGGTGTTTTGGTTGATAAAAGTAGATTACATCATCTTTCTAATATTTTTCACGAACAACTAACAAAGTTGGAATCCGAAATTTTCGAATTGGTTGGTCACGAATTTAATATCGCAAGTCCAAAACAATTGGGAAATGTTTTATTTGATGAGTTAAATTTATTAGAAAATAAAAAAAGATCAACAGATGCTGATACGTTAACAGAATTATCCGACAGTCACCCTGTTATTGAAAAGGTACTAAATTGGCGGTCAATTGCGAAGCTAGCTGGAACATATACAGATGCGTTGCCACGACAAATTGGGCGTGATGGCAGAATACATACAACTTATTTACAAACAAGCACAAATACTGGGCGACTTTCCAGTCGTGACCCAAATTTGCAAAACATCCCTATTAAAACAGATTTAGGTGAAGAAATTAGAAAATGCTTTATTGCACCAGATGGTCGTGTTTTGATTTCTGCAGACTATTCACAAATCCAGTTAAGATTACTGGCGGACGTTGCAGATGTAAAAATGTTCAAGGAAACTTTTCAACACGGATTGGATATTCACGAACAAACCGCGCGTAAAATTTTTAATATTCCAACAAACGAAACCGTACCAAAGGATTTACGCCGCGCTGCTAAAACTGTGAACTTTTCAATTATTTATGGTATTTCATCTTTTGGATTGGCTGCGCAATTAAACGTATCTAGAACCGAAGCACAAAATATTATAAATTCATATATGTCAGGTTTGCCTGAAATAAAAGAATATATGGAAAAAATTAAAATTTTTGCAACCGAACATTCATGTGTTTATACACCGTGGGGTCGCAGAATTGAATTACCAGATGTTAAAAATCCACGCATGCGCGCGTATGCTTTGCGTGCAGCTATTAATGCTCCAATACAGGGATTCGAAGCTGATTTAATGCGTTTTGCTATGGTTCAAATTGATAAAAAATTAGGTAATAACCCGAACATAAAAATGATTATGCAGGTTCACGATGAAATAGTTTTTGAATGTAATGCAACAATGGCCGAAGATTTTGCAAAACAAATAAAATCAGAAATGGAATCAGTTGTGAAACTTTCTGTTCCTCTGCTGGCCGAATATAACATTGACACCACATGGGGCAAATAAAAATTATTTATATTTAATTCATAAAAAAATCCGGCAATCGCCGGATTTTTTTATTTCATAACTACCTGAATAATTATTTATTCAAAGCATTCATGATTTGGTCGTATGGAACTGCGCCTGGGAAGACATTGTCATTAACGATCAAGAATGGTGTACCACCAATCTGGAAACGTTGTGCCAAGTCACGAACCTGACCCAATTCACGTGCAACTACTGGACCATTCATGTCCTTTTGCAACTGATCTACATCCAAACCAACTTTCTTTGCCAATTTCATAACAGTCTTGGTAATTTTTTCGTCGATTTTTGACTGATCTTTCAAGTCGCTCTGTGAATAGTATTCTGCATCCATCAAAGCTGCATCCAATGCGGCGGCTTTGTCATCACCCTGCAATTTTGCAGCAATCACTGCACGTGCTGGTGCATCTGACAAAGGTCCGTGAACGACGAAGTTTTTAACAACTACGCGTACATTTGGATCATCTTTCATAACACGTTTCAATTCACCGTGAACGCGGCGGCAATATGGGCAAGAATAATCTGTAAACAAGAAGATTGTCTTCTTTGCATTAACATTACCCAAAACTGGTGCATCTGCTACCATCTTGTCAGCGTTTTTATGAAGATATTTACGAACTTCGCGGTTACCTTCGGCTGATTTCTGTGTTTGCATACCCTGAACCATTTCCTGCAAGATCATCGGATTAACAGATGTCAAATAGTATGGTGTCCACAAACGGCATGTAGATCCAGCTATTAAAACAATGGCCAGAACTTTTACAGAGTTTTTAACCAAATCCATTCTAGAATCCTGGGATTTTCCACCGCTTTGTTTCAGCATTTTACCGCCAAACAAATAAAGGGCAATTCCCAAAACCAGAACAAGTATTGTCCATGTCATAGTTTTTTCTCCTTTTATGTTGAACGAGAGGAATCCTAGCAAATTTTCATAAAATCGCAAGGGGAAAATATTACGGTTTTTTTGTCAACTATAATTTCAAAAGATTTCTTGATAACGGCACAACCCCACCTTGGTGTTCATAAATTTTTTCCAGAAATTTTTTTGTAACATCCACTGTTATCGGCAAGTTAAATAATTTATCTAAATATGGTTTTGCACAGTTGTCGCATACTGCACGACCAGTGCGCGGCGACAAATAATTTAAATTATCTTTTGTTCCACAACCAGAACAACGCGTCAAATCCAATGCATAACCCAATTCTTGTAACAAACCAATTTCCCAATACAAATAAATATCTGTTGCATCTTCTTTTTGATTTATCAAACCATTTAACAAATTTTCTGTCTGTAAATATAAAGTTTCGTAATTTTCACGTTCCGGTAATAATGTGGCAATCAGTGAAAATACGGAATTCATAACTGACAATAATTTTGGATTCATCATTAAAAATGCCCCCAAATTTTTTTCAGGTTCCCAATGAAAAACACCCAACTGCGAATCCACACGTGCATTCCAAGAAACATTACCAACCTGCCCGACCAATGATTTATTTTTTTTTGACACTTGGGCACCTTTTAACATTCCACACATTACACCATGGTCGCGTGTAAAAATCCGCGCAACCGAATCGTGTTCACCCAATGGACGCAGTTCTATTAAAATTCCTGTTGATTCCAGTTTCATAATTTCATTATAAAGTTAAAAACACATTTTGAAAAGTTAATAAAAAAAAGACCATGCAAATTTATACATGGTCTTTTTGCTTTATTTAGAAAAATTATTCTGCAGCTTCTTCTGCGGATTCTTCTTTTTCTTCTGATTCGATTTCTACTTCTGCAACTTGTTCTTCAACTTCTTCTACTTTCTTTGTACCAAAAGTCAAAACTTTTCCAGCAACCAAAGCTTCGATTTCATCGCTTGTTTGTGCAACGTAAATTTTTACAGGCACAATAACGTCTGGATGCAAAGCAATTTTTGTTTCAAAAGTACCAACCGATTTAATTGGGCTGCCCAACATGACTTGTGAAGATTCAATGTGTACACCTGCAATTTCGCCCAACATACGTGCAATATCACGGGATGATACAGAACCATACAATTGACCTGTGTCACCGGCCTGACGAATCATATGCAACTTTGAATTTTTAACTGCATCAACATAGCTTTCTGCGGATTTCTTAGCAGCTTCCTGTTTTGCATGTAATTCTGCTTTTTTTGATTCAAACAAAGCAATGTTAGTTGCAGACCAGCGCAATGCTTTGTTGTTTGGCAACAAATAATTTCTGGCATATCCTGTTTTAACTTCGACTGTATCGCCGATGTTACCCAGTTTATTAATTTTTTCTGTTAATATAACTTTCATAATCTGTCCTTTTTTATAAAGTTAGGGATATATCCCAAATGTTAATTTTTTACTATTTTGATGAAATTAAATAGAATGATGCAGATGCACAGCATTTGTCAAAGGGAGTGTAGAATATACATGACCGAAGACAAATGCCCGCAGATGCGTTATTATATTTAATTTACCCAAGATGGTTGCGGACGAATGCCAACAATCCCAAATGACGTGAACGTTTGATAGCCTGGGCCAATTGACGTTGATCTTTTTGGGAAACACCACTGATGCGTGATGGAACAATCTTTCCACGTTCTGTGATATAATGACTCAATAATTTTGTGTCTTTATAATCAATAACTTTACCCTTTAATGGGTTAGATTTTTTACGATAAATCGCTGCACGAACTGCCATTATTCTACCTCTTCGCTATTTTTTTTCATCATGATTGAAGGTGTCGAAGACAATTCTTCAACGCGTACGTTCAAGAAACGAATTACGTCTTCATCAATTCTGGAACGACGTTCCAATTCTGTTATTTGTGCACCTGGCAATTCTATGTTCAACATAACATAGTGAGCCTTGCGATTTTTACGAATAACATAAGCTAAGTTTTTTAATCCCCAAAACTCTGTGGATTTAACAGAACCGCCCAGTTCTTTTACGATATTTTCGAATTTTGTCGCTTTTTCTTTGACTTGCGACTCAGTCAGGTCCTGGCGGAAAACCAAGACGCTTTCATAATAAGCCATTTTATTTCCTTTGGTCTTTATTAAATTATCGGCCGGCAACACACATGTCACCAGCAGGAACAACCACATTATGGACATTTTTTTGATAAAATCAAGCAAATAATCCCTATTGACTTTATTCCCTTATTTTTACTATTATCCATTAAAAGCGAGATGTAGATGACGAGTCAATTTCACAGAAATCTTAATAGAATGGCATTATTTGCAACAATGGTTATTGCGGGCGTAATTCTGTTTTATCGGCAATTTTTTGATATTGCTGTGACAAATATATGGTTAAATGGAATAATAATGGGCGCAACCGTTTTTGGTATTGGTTTGTGCTTTATAGATATGTTCAAATTATTGCCAGAATACAAATGGATGCGAAAATATTTTGGTGAAAATAAAAATGCGGAATTACCACCGCGTTTATTGCGCCCAGTTGCTATGATTTTACAACATAGTGAAAAAACTAAAGGGCCAATTTCAACCAGCACTTTAAGTAACTTTTTGGATATAATTATTGGTCGATTTGAAGATCAACGTGAATCCGTCAGATACATAACCAATACATTGATATTTCTGGGTTTATTGGGAACATTCTGGGGATTGATACACACAGTCGGCGGTTTTGCTGAATTAGTAAACGGTTTGAATTTTAATGATGAAAACGTAATGGTGGCTGTACAAAGTGGTCTGACCAAACCTTTGATGGGTATGGGGACTGCATTTACCAGCTCTTTATTTGGTCTGGCTGGCAGCTTGGTCGTTGGATTTTTGGGATTACAGGTACAATTGGCACAAAATTCAATATTCCGCGACTTAGAAGAAAATTTGTCTGCGCGTGCCAGATTATTTGAATCCGAAGAAGTTGATGCGCTGGAAACTCTGCCCCAAATAAATTTGGCAACAAGAGAACTTTCGCGTGCGGTCCAAAAATTGGAAAACACTGTTTCAAAATTGACCTGAGTATAAAAAACGAGAGAGAGGAAAATAAAATGTTACATATTCGTTTTCGTGAAAAAACCAATACATGGCCTGGGTTTGTAGATTTGTTTTCAAATCTAGTTATAATCCTTATATTTTTGTTGATTGTATTTGTGTTTTTATGGACAACAACCAGTGTTTTTAATAAAAGCACAGGTCTGAAAACTATTTCAGAATTAAAGAAAACAAATGAAGAACAGGCACAGTCTATTGCCCAAATGTCGTCTGATGAACAAGAAGCAAAACGTTTGTTGATTATGGCACGCAGCGAATTGGAAAATTTGCAATCAGTAAAGGCAGATTTAGAATCCAGAACCGCACAATTGCAAAGCAAAACTGATGAACTGCAAAATAAAACTGCAAACTTGCAAACCCAGACTGCAGAATTGGAAAACCAAAAAGCCACACTTGAAAGTCAAATAAACCAGTTGGATTCACAGCTACAAAAAAGAGACCTAGACCTGCAAGATATGATTAGTTTGTATGAAACCAAAGTTGCCGAATTAGAAAAATCTGGCGACGATATGCAGAATACAATTGAACAACTGAATGCTCAATTGAACCAGGCAACTTTTGATAAACAAAAAACTGCAGAATTGGAACAGGAGCGCAGAAAGCTGCAATCCGATATGGAAGCACAACGCATGTCGTTAAGTGAACAATTATCAAAGCTCCAGGCTGCATTGGATGCTGCAGACGCAAAATCTCAGTCCCAGGAAATTCAATATACTGAATTATCAAATCGTTTAAACAAAGCATTGGCAGACAAAGTTGCCGAACTAAGTCAGATGTCACAATATCAATCAGATTTTTACAAGGCTATAAAAATGGCCCTGGGTGACAGAACAACAATTAAACAAGATGGAGACAGATTTATAATTTCCAGCGATATTTTATTCGGCAGCGGTGAATACACATTATCCCCCGAAGGTAAAAATCAATTGCGTTTACTGGCAAATGTTATAAAAGATTTGGAAAACAAAATCCCAACAGATGTTAATTGGATTGTTCGTGTTGATGGTCACACAGATAAAAAACCAGTTATCCCAGGTAATCATGCATACAAAAACAATACACAATTGTCACTGTTGCGTGCAACCGCTGTGGCCAATGAAATGGCAAATTATGGGGTTTCAAAACGCAGATTGATTCCAACAGGATTTGGTGAAATGTATCCAGTTGAACTGGGAAATGATCCTGTCAGCCTGCAAAAGAACCGCCGCATTGAACTGCGTCTGACCAACAGATAAAATAAAATCCGCCACGGCGGATTTTATTTATTTTCTTTTACGGAATTTTCTTGAATTACTAGATTTCTTAACCACACCAGATTCT
>JAFGMU010000004.1 GCA_016927395.1 Alphaproteobacteria bacterium | reverse complement strand
CCACTGGTATTTGCATGCTTATCAACAGTTATAATGATTTTATCCAACGGGAATCCCAGTCTTTCTGCTCCGCTTTGGATAATTCTTAAATTTGCCTGATGCGGAATAATCCAATCAACTTTATCTGCTGTTATTCCCGCATGTTCCATTATGTATTCGGCTGCTGCAGGCATCAATGTAACAGCCTTTTTATAAGTTTCAGGACCATTCATTTTGATCTTGTGATCCAATGTTCCGTACAACATATCAAAGCCTGTTCCATCAGCCATAACAACTGTGTCAATGATTCCAGAATAACTGGATGTTGAATGTTCAAAAATCAAAGCACCCGCACCATCACCAAACAAAACCGCTGTGCTGCGATCTTCCCAGTCGATAAAGCGAGTCATTTTTTCTGCGCCAATTACCATAATACGTTTGTGCATACCGGCTGTGAAAAAAGCGCGTGCCGCATGCAAAGCATAAATATAACCATTACAAGCACCACGAACATCAAATGCTGGAATATCGTGACTGGAACCTAATTTACCCTGTATTTGAACAGCAACAGATGGAAAATCCAATTCTGCTGTTGTTGTTGCAACAATTATCATATCAATATCATCAATCGATAACTTAGCATTTTCCAGCGCACGTTGTGCCGCAATTAAACCCATATCAGCAACAGTTTCATCGTCTTTTGAAAAATGGCGTTCTTGCATACCTGTACGTTGAACAATCCATTCTTCGGTGGTATCCATAATTTTTTCAAAATCTTTGTTGGTCATAATCTTCTCTGGTAAATACGAACCGTAACCAACCAGTCTGTTTCCCATATTTTTTCTCCATTATTGTTAATTTATACCATACCTTCCAATTACCATACTGATACTCATCTTTCACATTATAGGTATAATAAGTATCAGTTTCAACCTATAAAAAATAAACATTTTTGCTTTACACCTTGGTTTTTACAATATAAAATCCCGTCGTTGTCCCCATAGTTCAACCGGATAGAATAAGGGTTTCCTAAACCTTTGATACAGGTTCGATTCCTGTTGGGGATACCAATGTAATTTCAATAAGTTACATCACAAAGGCTGTTTTATGTTTATTATTTTTATTGCTTTATTAGCTTCTGCTTTTTATGCGATTGCAACAATAATAGACAGTCGTTTATCAAATTATGAGTTTAATCGTATTCCAACAATAGTATTTTTCTTTTCTTCGATAAGTATAATATTTTTACCTATTTATTTGCTTTTTGGCAAAATTCCTGCTTTTGATTTAAAAATTTTGCCTTATGTTTTACTTTATGGATTTATCAATATTTTTTATCTCTTTCCATATTACCATGCGATGAGAAAAATTGATACATCAATTATAAACTCTATGTTTTCATTAGGTTATATTTTTATTCCAATATTTGCATACATTTTTTTGAATAATACATTTTCAATAAACCAATTAATTGGGTGTGCAATAATTTTGATTTTCAATATAATATTAAATCTAGAAGGTAAAACAAAAATTAAGTTAAACTCTGCTTTTTTTATTATGTTATTTACTGTATTTTTAACCTCTATTAGTTCTATTGTTGAAAAACAAGCATTGAATTCATTTAATTGGGTTGGGTTTATATTTTACTCGGCGATTGTTTCTATTTTAATATCCTTAAGTTTTATTTTATTCAAAAAAAATCGCGAAGATATTTTTGCCAATATAAAAAATTTCAAAAAAACATTTCATCTTTTCTTCTTTGATGAAATTTTCACATTTGCTGGAAACATTGCAGGAGCGTACGCTTTATCACACCTTGCAGTTATACAAAACAAGGCTATCAGTTCATCGCAACCATTTTTCGTTTTGTTTTATACTTTTCTACTTGGTCGATTATTCGGCATAAAATTCAAAGAAAAATCTGACAAGAAAAATATTATTAAAAAACTTATTTGTTTTTGCGCAATAATAATTGGAATAATTATGGTTGTTAAAACAAATTAAAAATGGGGCAACTCGCCCCATTTTCTTTATTCAATAATTTATTTATCAAATTTTCTGACAACATTTTTTTTGTCGTTAAAACCACCGAATTTTGGTCCACGTGAAGAACCACCAAAACTTGGACGACTTCCAAAAGATGGGCGACCACCTTCGCGACTACCAAAACTTGGTCTGCCACCATCACGACCACCACGACTGTCGGATCTTGGTGGGCGATCACCAAAACTTTTTCTTTCACCGCCACGATCACCATCACGACGTTCAGAACGTTCAGGCTTATTCTGTGATTTCATTGCAGCATCAACTGCTTTGCGTACTAATGCACCAACTGGAATTTCTATTCCCAATTCATTTTCATGTGTTTTTTGCCAGCTAGTTAAAAAAGCATATTGTTCTTCTGTTAATTCTACTGATACTATTTTCCCAGCAGCTTTTTTTACCGTTTCTTCCACTGTCGCTTCTGCTGCAGTATCTATTGTTTCTTCGTTATTTTTCATATATGCCTCCCTGGCATGGTCACGTGATATACGTGTTTGTGTATTCTACCTGATAATTTCAATATAGCAAGCTGCAATATTTGTATAAATTTGAATTTGTTTTTTATCATTAAAAATCCGTAAAAAACAAACTATTAAATTGAAAATTTTGTCCAATTTTTTGATTGCCCAAGTTTACGGTCTGTGATATAATGTAAAACAATGAAGAAGGGATTTCTTGATGAAAAGATTTATTGCAGTGCTATCTGGATTATTGGTGTTACCCGCTTTTGCAGAAGTAGTGCCGGCAAATTATTATGATGACCAGTTACAATATACTGATGAAATGCAAACTGATGAGTCATCTGTTGACGATACGACAACACAGGTACAAGATGTACAGCCAGATGATAAACAACAGGTTATTCCAGTTGTTCCAACATCGGTAAGTCCTCGTAATACAACTGTTTCACGTAATGCTACCCGCGCGATGCCTGCAACAATAACTAATGTATCTTCACGTAACAACGCGCAACGTTCTATTTCCAGCCGTACAACAACAGGAACAACCGTTCGTGCACGTGATAATGCATCAACTACTTCGTTGCGTTCAGGTGCACAAAATGTTACTTCTCGTAGAAACAGTGGTTCTACTACAAATTCTGCGCGCGCAACTACTTTGACTCAGACAGATACAGTTAATACTCCACTTTACTATTCAACTGCTCGCGTCAGTGTCAGACCGACCAGCACAACAACTCGGGCGCCTATAACAATACGTGCAGCAACTGGTGGAACAACAGCAGTTTCAAATACGACTGTGGCAGATACAACAAATACTATGGATCAGATTGCTCAGTTAACTGATTTCTGCAAAGCACAATACACACAATGTATGGATAATTTTTGTAATGTTTTGGATGATAATCAGGGACGTTGCAGTTGTTCTGCGAATATAAAAAATTATTCAAAAACCGAAGAAGCTTTGAAGCAAGCAACCGAAGATTTGCAGGATGTTGCTCAGAAGATTCAATATATTGGTTTGACAAAAGATGAAATCAGCACTTTGTTCACACAGACCGAAGCGGAATCTGAAATGCAAAGCAAAACTGATAGCACTCAGTTAAAGAATGATTTAGACAGAGTAAAAAGTCTTGTTTTAGACATAAAAAGCGGTTCTTCTGTTTCCAGCGACACAGGAACAAGTTTGGATTTGGCCAGCTTATTGGATTTTACATTTACTGATTCTTCTTTTGATTTGAATTCATTGTTTGGTGGGGGAACATCGACAAACAGCATCAGCAACCAACGCGGGGCAGAACTTTATAAAACTGCAACTGCGCGTTGCAAATCAGCTGTTTTAGATTCCTGCAAATCACAGGGTGTTGATACAACGGTTGTTGCAAACACTTATGATTTGGAAATTGATAAACAATGTATCGCATATGAACGTAATCTGACCGATGCGAATACACAAATGATTTCAACTGTCAGAAATGCAAAAAATGTTTTACAAAAGGCAAGATTAGTCGTAGCACAGCAAAAGAATTCTTATGATTTACGCGGATGTATAAACGCTTTGGATTCTTGTATGCAAGATGACTATGTATGCGGCAGTGATTATGAAAACTGCTTGGATCCATCTGGTAAATATATTGTTAACGGCAAAGTTGTTGTTGGCAGTGAACCAGGGTTATCTGGTGGTGGATTAACATCATCATCATCAAGCGCAACTGGATTATATAATGTCTGGAATTACACATCACCATCAGTATCCAACGCTTGGGGTAATGGTACAGTTGATGCATTTATAAATCAATATTTAGGCACAGCTTCTGCAAACCCAATCAGTATGGTTGATTATTTAGAAAACAAAATTGGTTATCATGATGATAGTGATGGAGCTAATTATGGTATGTGCATGTCTGTATTGAACAAATGCCAAGATCATACTTATGATAAAACAACTGGTAATTACAAAAAAAATAATGAGGTAATAAAAAGCTATCTTCAACGTACGCTTATACAAATCAAGTCTTCAGAAGATAACAAATTATCTGATTATGCCGAAAGTTGCATTTCTGATGTTTCGTCTTGCTTATCAACAAATAACTATTCAGCATCTCCTGCAACTGCTGCGAATGCTTGCAACCCTGTTATAACTACTTGTTCCAGTGTTGTATATGGTGCGACAGCCACAGCAAATAAAAACTCTATAATCGCATCGGCAGGCGGTGCAGTATGTCCTTCAAACTCCACTTATGATAGCTCTAAAACAGCTATAAGCACAGGAAGTACAACTACTTATGCTGTGGTTTCAGCAAGCTATCCATCAGGCGTGTTCTGTACATGTAATAAAGTCGGAGCATCTGTATCCGGAGTATGTCCAGTTTAAAATTAAAAAATCGCGCAAATCGCGCGATTTTTTTTATTAATCCTTGTAAAATTTAATTATCATCAGATTTTATTTTTAAGTTGGGGCGCAGTTTGCGTAAATTACCCAATGATTTATTTTGTATTTCTTTGAATGCGGTCGGATTCCATATTTGAAAACTGTTACCACGACCAACAAAAACTGCTGTATCTTTGATTCCTGCATGCAACAGCAAATCTTCTGGAATAACGATACGACCAGTAACATCAAATTGTAATGGTCTGGCATCTGCAAACAACATTGCAGATAAATCATCTAACTCAGTATCAAAAACACCCATCTGGTCAGTGGCAGACGCCAGCTTTTCCATACGGGACATAGATAAACCTTCGATACAGTTATTTGTAAAAGAACGATATAAAACAACACCTGAAAAGTTTTCCGAGGCAACAGAAGAACGAAAGGATGCCGGAACGGAAATACGCCCTTTTGTATCCAAGCGATTTTCATAAGATGAAAGAAACAATGACATTTATGTTCCCTGTTCTACCGAGTTTTTTTCCAACATCCTTCGGTTCGATGGTAAATTTAGCACCTGACATTATGATTGTCAATGACAATTTATAATTAAATTATGGTATTTTATGGTTTTATAAGTATTTAATATAAAAATTATAATAAAATTAAAATAAAATAAATTTTCACTTGACCACCGATTCGGTTTTGTTCTATGATTCGTGTATAGACAAGGAAGATAAGTTAAAAAAGCCCGGAATTCTGAATAAAACCAGAATTCTAAGCCAAAATAAAAACAAATAAAAATTTGATTTTTAATTTTGTAAATACAAAATTTGATTCAAATTTTTAATAAAAAACAAAAAACGGAGAAAAAGGATGCAAAAAAACATAAAAGAAATCATGGTCGCACTTAACCAAGTTCTGACCACGACTGTTTGGGTTAACGAAGACCGCCAAATCATTTCATTAAGCGATGAATTGCATATTGGTCAAAATAACACTCCACGTTCTATTGAAGATTTATCTCGTGCATCCTTGGTCGGTGCTTATGTATCTTTACAAATTCGCACAGATTTCTTTGATATTGCAGCCGAAACTCTAGAAACAAAAGCTTTGGCATTGCGCGTAAAAGAAATGGTTTTTTCCGAAGCAAAAAAGATAATGGATTCTCAGAAAGTTGTACAAATGGAAAAAGTTGCAATGGCAGCATAATTAAAAAATGCTTATGCTATCCAGTTTCCGGTAATCCGGAAGGAAGGGAGAAAGCATCGGTGGGAAACCACCGATGTTTCTATTTATGTGCAATAAAAAACCGCAAATTGCGGTTTTTTTATTCTTTTGTTTCAGATGGCTCGCGTAACTCTTTTTTTATTTTCGCCAGATTTGCAATACGTTCTTCTATGTTTTTATTAAAATCTGCATCACTTAGATCAACAGCGTATTTAATAGAATTAGCAAATGCCAAAGCATCACTGTTTCCATGTGTTTTTATTGCAAATCCATTCAATCCCAAAAATACTGCACCAGCATAAGATCTGGGATCAATTTTATTTTTTAATCTTTTGAAAACATGAACCAAGAAAAATGCACCAATAATTGCTAATATGGATTTTTTCAAATTTTCCATAACAACACGTTTTATCAACTTTGCGGTTCCTTCTACTGTTTTTAAAACAATATTTCCAGTAAATCCGTCTGTAACAACAACTTGTACATTCCCACCACTGATATCATTACCTTCGATAAATCCGATATAATCATATGGTAATTCATCTTTGTGACTTATAAGCAGTTTGTTTAAATTCTGCAAGGTTTCATTACCCTTGGTATCTTCTTCACCAATATTTAATATGCCAACTTTTGGTTTTTTCATTTTACCAATAGCTTCGGCATATACACTTCCCAACAATGCAAAATCGAACAAGTTTTCTTCATCACACTGAACGTTTGCACCCAAATCCAAAATAGCAACACGTTTATCGCCACCACCAGATGGTAACATAGTTGTTATCGCAGGTCTTGAAATTCCATCAATTGTTTTTAATGCTAACTTTGACAAAGCCATCAAAACACCAGTATTTCCAGCACTGACAACAGCGGCTGAATTTCCCTCGCGAACATCTTTTATTGCCATATACATAGAAGTATTTTGTGCACTTCGAATAACTTCGCGAACACGTGCACCCGATTGAATTTTTTCAGATGAATGAATTATCTCACAGTTTCTTGCAACGCGTGGGTATTTTATTAATAACTTGCGCAGATATTTTTCATCACCGAATACACGAAAGAATACTGAACTTTCACCATTCTGAAACAGAAATTGATTCATACCGCCCAGAACAGCAACTGGGGCCTTATCGCCCCCCATAGCATCAATAGAAATGATTTTTTTTTCAGAAGACATATTAATAAAATCATAAGGGCAAAAATAAATTCTGCCCTATAATTTTTATATTATTTTGTTCCACAAGCCAAACAAACATGATGTGGGCGTTTCTTTTCGCCACATTTTTTGCAAACGCCTACTGGCATTACAGACAGAGCGTCATGTGCACGACGTTGTTTTGAACGAGCTTTACTAGTTTTACTTTTTGGCACTGCCATTTTATAATCCTTTTATTTACAGTTTTATATTTTATTAGAAATACATCTTTTTGCAAGTTAAATTTCAATCCGACAGAACATGGGCTACGAACATTCCATGATTATGCATCAAACCTATGACTGCACTGTGGTCATCCAGACCAAGATAAAATTTATATCCCTGTTTTTCTAATTCTTTTATTACCCCGATTTTATATTCGGCTGTTGTTCCCAGGTAATCATGCGATTTGCAAAAAATCTTTTTATTAATATTTGGTAACAATTCGTTTAAATGTTTTTCAACATTTTCCTGACCCATGGCCCAACGTCCTGTTATGAAAACAATAGTAAATTTATGACCCAGTGTTTCTATAACCTGAATCATATTTTCATTTGGTTCACCAAATCTATCATAATTTGTGCCTGAAATGGCGTACTTTTTATTCAACACACCATCAATATCACAATAAATCGCAGGTATTTCTTTCATTTTACAAACATATGCTCGGTGCGCAAAAAGTCACACCGAGCATTCCATTCAAAATAATTAGATATCCAATAATTGTTGATGACTGGTGCCTTCGCGTTCCAATTTTTCAGCTTTTTCTTCGTCTTTTGCAATTTCACGTACGCGACGAACATAGCTGCCGGTTCCGATTGGTATCAATCTTCCAACAATCAAGTTTTCATTAATTCCGACCAACTTATCGGTTGCGCCGTTAATAGCAGCATCAACCAATACTTTTGTTGTCTGTTGGAACGATGCATTCGATATAAACGAACGACTGGTCAATGATGCACGAGTCAAACCAACCAATACTTGGCTTGCTTCGGCAACACGTCCACCGTCACGTGCAACACGGTCATTTTCTTCTTCGAAATCAACACGATCAACAACCTGGCCCATCAAGAATCCTGTGTCACCTGGGTTTATGATTTCAACACGGCGTGTCATTTCACGAATCAGAATTTCAATATGTTTATCATTGATGACAACGCCCTGCAAACGATAAACCTGTTGAATCTGTTCAACCATAAATGTCGCCAATGCTTTCTGACCCAAGATACGCAAAATATCTTGTGGAACAGGATCACCGTCAATCAGTTTTTCAGCGCGTTTAACAACATCACCACTGCGAACTAACAAGTTTGTTCCCTTTGGCACAGCATATTCAACAGGTGCTGTTCCATTATCTGGTTCAATACGGATAATGATTTTTGATTTGGCGTCTTCCAATTCGATTGTACCATCAATTTCAGCCAACAATGCTGGATTGGATGGACGACGAACTTCTAATAATTCATTAACACGTGGCAAACCACCTGTAATGTCACCTGTACGTTTCGCCTGAACTGGTATGCGTGCGATAATATCACCCGCAACAACTTTATCACCATTTGCAACGTTTAATACAGAGTAAATAGGCAACAGGTATTCAGCGATTTTTTTACCACCCAACGATATGATTTCGCCCTTTTCATCAACCAATGTTACAGAAGGTTTTAATGCTTTTTTAGTAGATGTTTTCCAATTTATAACTTTGCGGGAAATAATACCTGTCATGGAATCAACTTCTTCTGCAAAGGATAGATTTTCAATCAAATCGTTAAATGTTACGACACCATCTTTTTCAGCAATTATTGTGTTTGAGTATGGATCCCATTCTGCAACCTTAGAACCTTTTTCAACTTTGTCGCCATCATTTACAACTAACATAGAAGCATAAGGTAACTTCTGGCTGAACTGTTTTTCGCCCTTGGAATTTACAACAGATATTTCACTGTTGCGGCTTAATACAACAACACGTCCTGCAGAGTTTCTAATTGTGCAAACACCATGCAGTTTTACCGTACCAGAAACTGGTACTTCTATAAAGTGACTCTCTGCACCACCAGATGCAATACCACCAATGTGGAAGGTACGCAATGTCAACTGAGTTCCAGGTTCACCAACTGATTGACCTGCCACAACACCCACTGCTTCGCCAACATGAACCAATGATGAACGAGACAAATCCATACCATAACATTTTGCACACAAACCATCAGATTGGCATGTCAAAACGCTGCGAACATCAACACTTGGTAATCCAGATTCATTAATCTTTTTTGCCGCGGCTTTGGTTACTAAATCACCTGTTGCAACGATAACTTCTTTGGTTATTGGATTTACAATATCATGCGCAGCTGTACGTCCCAAAACCAAATCCCCCAGTGCAACAGCCAAATTGCTGCCTTGGTAAACAGGTTTTACTGTGATAAATTCTTTTGTACCACAGTCATGTTCTGTAATAACTGTATTTTGTGCCAATTCAACTAAACGACGTGTCAAATATCCAGCGTCAGCAGTTTTCAAAGCGGTATCTGACAAACCTTTACGTGCACCGTGGGTTGACGTAAAGTATTCGGACATGGTTAAACCTTCTTTAAAGTTCGAAATAATTGGAACTTCGATAATTGATCCATCAGGTTTTGTTGTCATACCACGCATACCAGCAACCTGCTGAATCTGACCCTTGGAACCACGCGCACCAGAAAGCGCCATCATCAAAATTGAATTCCAATTGTCGCCTGTTGTTTTGCTTAACGCAGCATAAGCCAAGTCACCAATTTTATCAGTTGTTTTCTGCCACATATCAACCAGTTTATTATATCTTTCACCGTGTGAAATTAAACCATTTTGATATTGTTCTTCGATTTCTTCTGCTGCTTTTTCAGCCTTGGCAATCATGTCTTTCTTTTCTTCTGGAATTACAACATCTTCGAATCCAATAGAAATTCCGGATCTTGCTGCTTGTTCAAAACCTGTGTTTTTCAGGTTATCAGCAAGTAAAATCATATCTTTATCGCCACAACGTTCGTATGTAACAGCTAACAATCTTTCGATTTCTTTCTTTGGCATAACTTTGTTAACCAAATCAAATGGCATATTTTCACGTTTAGGTAACAATTCACCCAAAATCATACGACCAGCTGTTGTATCATAGCTTTTACCATTTACACGTGCTTTGATTGGTGTATGCAATGTGATTGATTTGTTATCCAATGCCAAACGAACTTCGTCCATATTAACAAAGCGTGGTGATTTTTCAGTATGTTCACCATTTATCAGTGAAATATAATAAATACCCAATACCATGTCTTGGGATGGAACAATCATTGGATCGCCATTTGATGGGTTCAACACATTGTTTGAAGACAACATTAATGTTCTGGCTTCTAATTGTGCTTCCAATGAAATTGGAACGTGAACAGACATCTGGTCACCGTCAAAGTCCGCATTAAATCCCTTACATACCAATGGGTGCAAACGGATTGCCTTACCTTCTATTAATACTGGTTCAAATGCCAACATGGATAATCTGTGCAAAGTTGGTGCGCGGTTCAACAAAACTGGATGTTCATAAATAACCTTTTCCAAAATTTCCCATACAATTTCTTCACCGTTTTCAACCATTTTGCGTGCAGTTTTCAATGTGTTTGCATAATCACCAGCCAACAAACGTGCAAATACGAATGGTTTAAACAATTCTAATGCCATTGTTTTTGGTAAACCAACCTGATGCAATTTCAAGCTTGGACCAGATACGATTACAGAACGACCAGAATAATCAACACGTTTACCCAACATGTTCATACGGAAACGTCCAGACTTACCACGCAATGAATCAGACAAAGATTTAAGTGGACGACGGTTTTGTGAAACCATTGGACGTGCTTTGTGTCCATTATCGAACAGTGAATCAACTGCTTCCTGCAACATACGTTTTTCATTACGTACGATAATTTCAGGTGCATGCATGTCTATAAATTTTTTCAAACGATTGTTGCGAATAATAACGCGACGATACAAATCGTTCAAATCAGATGCAGCAACGTGGCCTGCATCCAGTGTAACCAATGGACGCATATCCGGTGGAATAACTGGCAGAACATCTGGCATCATCCATGCTGGATCAGTTTTTGAATCCAAAAATGATTCAACCAATTTTAATTGTTTGATAATACCTTTGCGTTTTGCCTCGGATTTTGTTTCAGTCAATTCTGTGCGCAAACGTGTGCGTTCATAACCCATATCCAAATTTGAAATGATATTACGAACACCTTCGGCACCAATACCAACATGGAATGCATCTACACCAAATTCTTCCACAGCTGCCTGATATTCATCTTCGCTGATAACATCATACAATTTCAAACTTGTCAGCCCTGGTTCTGTTACGATATAAGCATCGTAATAAATAACCTGTTCCAACTTTTTCTGTGGTAAATTGTTCAACAGTGTTGCAATTTTACCTTCGCGCATAAACCAAGTATGTGATACTGGCATAGCCAATTTAATATGACCCATGCGTTCACGACGTACTGTCGCACTGCCAACTTCTACACCACAACGTTCGCAAACAACACCACGGAACTTTATACGTTTATACTTACCACACGCACATTCATAATCCTTCACTGGACCAAAAATTTGCTGACAAAACAAACCCTCGGCCTCTGGCTTTAATGAATGATAGTTAATAGTTTCTGGTTTTTTTACTTCGCCATGAGACCAAGAAAGAATTTCTTCTGGCGATGCGATTGATATACGCAAAGCGTCGAATTGTTCTTTGGTTTCAATTTGTCCAAATATCTTCTGCAACATATTGGTCATTCGTCTTTCCTTTTTATTTCGGATTTCTGATTTCGGATTTAGTCAACTTTCTTAGGAGTCATTGCCAATCCCAGTCCACGTAATTCGCGTACGAATACGTTAAATGCTTCTGGTGTTCCGGTTTGGATGTCATTGCTGCCAGAAATTATGGATTCATACATTTTATTTCTTCCTGCAATATCGTCTGATTTCACTGTCAGCATTTCACGCAACAAGTGTGCTGCGCCATGTGCTTCTAATGCCCAAACTTCCATTTCTCCCAATCTTTGTCCACCGTTATGTGCCTTACCTGATAATGGTTGTTGTGTAACCAAAGAATAGTTACCAACCGATCTGGCGTGTATCTTTTCATCAACAAAGTGATGCAATTTCAACATGTACATAACACCGACTGTAACTGGACGTGCAAATGGTTCACCTGTCACACCGTCGTACAGAGTAAACTGTCCGGTTTCTGGCAGCTTTGCCAATTTTAGCATTTTGCGAATGTCTTCTGGTGTGGCACCATCAAACGTAGGTGTTGCCATTGGAACACCATCACGCAACAACAATGCTTCGCTGCGAACATCAGTGTCAGTCATTTTTTCCAATTTTTCAGATATGTCTTTGCCATATATTTTACCCATAACATTACGCAAATCATCTGTTACAGCACGTTTGGCCTTTACTTCTTCTAAAACATCCCCAATCTGGTGACCCAAAGAACGGGCCGCCATACCAAGGTGAGTTTCCAAAATCTGACCAATGTTCATACGTGATGGCACACCCAATGGATTCAAAACAATATCAACTGGTGTTCCATCTTCCAAGTGTGGCATATCTTCGATTGGAACAACTTTGGATACAATACCTTTGTTTCCATGACGACCAGCCATTTTATCACCTGGCTGTAATTTCATTTTGTGTGCGATGTAAACTTTTACTTCTTTTAATACACCAGCATTCAAAGAATTGCTTTCTGTTGCTTTTGCAATTTCAGCATCCGCTTTTTCGTTCAAGTGTTTCAAAGTGATTACATGCTGTTCACGCAATTCATCAATTTTAATTTGTGCTTCTTTGTTACGGATAACAATTTTCTTCATATCAGATGGTCGAATTCCTTCGAAAACTTCGCTTGTCAATTTCTTGCCAATAAAAGGTTTCAAGCTGCCAGTTCCATTATCAATTACAGAACCTTCTGCGATTTGATAAATCTGATCTGCAAATCCCTTTTCGATAATTGCAATTTCTTCGTCGCGATCTTTATTTATCTTTTCGATTTTTTGCAATTCAATCATTTGGGTGCGTTCGTCTTTTTTAACACCATGACGTGTCAAAACATTAACGCCGATTACTGTACCTTCTTCATTTGCACCAACGCGCAATGATGTATCTTTTACATTCAAAGCTTTTTCACCAAAGATATTACGCAACAATGCTTCTTCTGGTGTTAACAAAGTTTCAGATTTAGGCGAAACACGTCCAACCAAAATATCACCCTGTTTTACACGTGCGCCAACATAAATGATTCCGCATTCGTCTAAGTTTTTCAAAGCTTCTTCACTGACATTTGGAATGTCGCGTGTAAAGCTTTCTGGACCTAATTGTGTATCACGAACTTTGAATTCTTTTTCTACGATTTTTACAGATGTGAAAACGTCGTCACGTGAAATACGTTCGGAAATAACAATAGAGTCTTCGTAGTTATATCCACGCCAAGGCATAAATGCTACCAATACATTTTTACCCAAAGCCAGTTCACCATAATTCATAGAAGAACCGTCAGCAATAATATCACCGGCAGATATTCTGTCACCAACTTTTACCAATGGTTTTTGATGAATCAATGTTTCACTGTTTGAACGTTCAAACTTTTCCATATTGTAAATATCAACACCTGTCACAACATTACGGCTGTTCATACATTTTACAACGATACGATTGCTGTCAACAGATTCAACAACACCACTGTGTTTTGCAACTTTTCCTGAACGGCTGTCACGTGCAACTTCGCGTTCAATACCAGTACCAACCAATGGTGCATCTACGCGTAACAAAGGAACTGCCTGGCGTTGCATGTTTGATCCCATCAAAGCACGGTTAGCGTCGTCATTTTCAACGAACGGTATTAAACCTGTTGCAATTGATACTACCTGACGTGGCTCAACGTCAATTAAATCAATTTCTTCTTTTGGAACCATTGTAAATTCACCATCAACACGTGCTGTGACTAATTCTTCTGCCAATGCACCTGTTCCAGTTGTAGGTGTATTACCCTGGGCAATTTTATGTCCCAATTCTTCGTCAGCAGTCAGATATACAATTTCTTCTGTTATCTTTCCATTTTTCACAACGTAATAAGGTGTTTCGATAAATCCATAAGGGTTAACACGTGCATAAGACGCCAAATGATTAATCAGTCCAATATTTGCACCTTCTGGTGTATGAATTGGACACAAACGACCATAATGAGTCGGATGAACGTCACGAACGTCAATACCTGCGCGATCACGATTCAATCCACCAGGACCCAATGCGGAAACAAGACGTTTGTGTTCCAATTCTGCCAATGGGTTTTGTGCATCCATAAACTGTGATAATTGTGATGTACCCAAAAATTCAGAAATTAAAGACATTAATGGTTTTGCATTAATTACATCTTGTGGCTGCATATTTGCAATATTCGGACTGGACAAGCTTTCACGAACCAAGCGCTCAATACGAACCAAACCAGTGCGGAAATTTTGTTCCAACAATTCGCCAACTGTGCGAACACGACGATTTGACAAGTTATCAATATCATCAATAACATCTTTGTGATCTATAATGTTTGCTAATGTGCGCAGTACAGTTATAAAATCTGATTTTGTTAGTAAACGTTCATCTTCTGGGTTTTTACCAGAATTTATTTTCAAACGTTTATTCATCTTAAAGCGACCAACAGCTGACAAATCATAATATGAAGAATCAAATCCTTGACGCATAAACAGATTTGTAGCTGCTTCCAATGTTGGACGTTCACCTGGACGAATAATATTATAAACTTCAATCAATGCTTCTTCGCGATTTGTGGTCTTGTCAGCAATCAAAGTATTTCTGACATGTGCACCAATTGTTGCATTATCTATGGCAATAATGGAAATTTCTTTTGTTCCCATTTTTTCCAAATCAGCCAAAACTTCTTCTGTTATTTCTGTACCAGCTGCGAACATAAGTTCTTCGCCATTCATAATTGGATCAAACAAATATTCCCCAATCAAAGATTCTGGTAAAACACCAAAATTATTGGAAGTGATTTTTGCCATTTTCTTTGCGTTTAAACGCTCGCCTTTTTCAGCGATTGGTTTTTTATCTTTTGGATTAAACATGGTGTAATTCAAACGATATTTTTCCATACCTTCAAATACCGATGTTTCACCAACCCACATTTTACCATCTGATGATAATGAAATCTTTTTATAGAAAGATGATAAAATTTCAGTATCAGACATACCTTGAACATTTGATTTGCGTGGATCTGCCAACCATTTCTTTTCATCAGCGGCTGATGGCAAACAACGCAACAATACTGTTGCAGGTATTTTACGACGACGGTCAATACGAACGTAAATTACGCCTTTGAATTCTTCAAAATCAATCCAGCTACCATGTTCAGGAATAATTCTGGCTGTATATGTTGTTGGGTTTCCAGCAATTTTTGATTCTTTTGTTGTACCAAATACAACACCCTGGGCACGATGCATCTGTGATACAATTACACGTTCAACACCTGATGCGATAAAGCTTCCACGTTCTGTCATTAATGGAACTTCGCCCATAAATATTTCTTGTTCTTTGATATCGCGCAAAGTTTTTTTACCATCTTCGGCCAAATCCCACAAAATCAATCTTAATCTTAATTTCAACTTGCTGGAATATGTCATGTTGCGCAACATGCATTCTTTTACATTATAAACAGGTTTGTCCAATTTGTATTCGACAAATTCTAAATCAGCGATACCTGCATAATCCTTTATCGGAAACATAGAAGAGAACACATTCTGCAAACCAATATTTTTACGGTTTTCGGGTTCAATTTCCGCCTGCAAAAAATCCTTGTACGAACTGTATTGGATTTCAACAAGATCCGGCAATGGTGTTTTCAAGAAACTTCTACCAAAAGATTTTCTAAATTTTTGGATAACGGCCATTCAGTGCTCCTTCGTCGCATATCAGATTGCAATTAGCAGAATGCGTAACGCAATCAATTTTTTATTTAATAACTCTGTAATTACGTGGCAATTACGGAATTATCTTTTTTGACACAAAACCAGAGCACAATAAAATTGTACTCTGGACATTGTGTTTTGAACTATTATTTCAGTTCTACTTTGGCGCCTGCTGCTTCCAATGTAGCTTTCATTTTTTCAGCTTCATCTTTTGCAACGCCTTCTTTTACTGCTTTTGGAGCGGATTCAACCAAAGCTTTTGCTTCGCCCAATCCCAATCCAGTGATGTCTTTAACAGCTTTGATAACACCCAATTTGTTTGCGCCTGCATCGGCCAAAACAACATTGAATTCTGTTTTTTCTTCGGCTGCTGCTGCGGCTGGACCAGCTGCTACTGCAACTGCTGCTGCGGCTGAAACACCCCATGTTTCTTCCAAAGCTTTGGACAATTCAACTGCTTCCAAAACGCTCAATTTTGACAATTCTTCAACAATTTTCTGAATATCTGCCATTTTTGTACTCCGTTATTTTTTTATAAAGTCGAAATTATAAAATCAACTTTTACGATTGTTTTTTTCCATACTCTGCTGAAACACGTGCCAAGCGCGACGCTGGTTCTACCAATATACGTGCGATTGTACCACGAATTTCCAACAATGATGGAAGCTTGGATAATTGCATAATGCCATCTGCATTCAGCAGCTCTGCATCCATTTTTCCGCCAACGATTGTCAGGTTAGGATGAGTTTCGGCAAATTTTGCTAAAACTTTTGTAACCGCCAAAGCGTCCGTCGCAACAGCAACAGCAGTTGGACGTTTCATCAAATCGGATACAGGCTCAAAATCAGTATCTTTCAATGCCAATTTCATCAGACGATTTTTTACGACTTTGAAAATAGAAACCAAACCGCGCAATTGATTACGCAATTCTTCTGTTTCTTTCACTGTCAGTCCGTGATTTTCAACAACGAAAATACCGTTTGCTTCCCGCAATGACGACTGCAACGCTGAAATCAGATCTGATTTTTCTTCGCGTCTCATTTTGTCATTTTCCTTCAAGCTTCCGACACCATAATGGTGTCTGGGTTCAATTTTCCATTCGCCGCCGCAGATGCTTTGGCAAAATGGGGCTTTTTCCTGCCCCAAAGATTTTTATATCTTTGTCTATGATGGCAATTAAGTCTGTTTTTTAGACACCATCAGTCTCGGACAGAAATCTTTTTTTACTTTACTTCTACTTTCAATCCAGGTCCCTGGGTTGTTGCAACGCTGCAACCCAATATATATTGACCCTTGGAAGAAGAAGGTTTTACTTTTTTCAACTGTTCAATCAATGCAGTTGCATTTTCAATCAGTTTTTCTGTTGTAAACGACATTTTACCAACGCCTGCATGAACAATGCCATTCTTTTCAGGACGATATTCAATCTGACCAGCTTTGGCTGTTGCAACAGCTTCGGCAACATTGTTTGTAACAGTTCCCAATTTTGGGTTCGGCATCAATCCCTTTGGTCCCAAAATTTTTGCGACTTTGGACATTTTTGGCATCATGTCAGGGGTTGCAATAACGCGGTCGAAATCAATTTGACCACCTGCAACTTTTTCAATCAGTTCGTCGCCACCAACAACATCGGCCCCTGCTTTTTTTGCATCAGCTTGCTTATCGTTTGTGAAAACAGCTACACGAACTTTTTTACCTGTACCATTTGGCAAAGACAACATTCCGCGAATATTTTGATCAGCCTTGGTTATATCAATACCCAATTTTACTGCGATTTCCAAACTTTCATCAAATTTTTTTGATGCAAAACCGCGCAAAGTTTCAATTGCATCTTTCAGATTGTAAACTTTTTCAGTATCCAGTTCGACCCAGGTTTTCTGTCTTTTTGTAACTTTCATGTCTTATTCCTCCACCTTTACGCCCATAGAACGGCATTGACCTGCTACGATATTGCAAGCAGCTTCAATGGTAGAGCAATTTAAATCCGGCATTTTATCTTCTGCAATTTTTTTAATCTGATCCATATTGATTGAACCAACAAAATCACGTCCTGGTTTTTTAGAGCCAGATTTCAGTTTCAGTGCTTTTTTTATAAAATATGAAACCGGTGGCAACTTCATAATAAATTCAAAGCTGCGATCTGTATAAACTGTGATAATACAAGGAATTGGCATTCCTGCTTCTTTATCAGATGTTTTGTCATTAAATTGTTTGCAGAATTCGGCGATGTTAACGCCAGCGGCACCCAATGCTGGTCCAATAGGAGGCGAAGGGTTAGCCTGTTTTGCAGGGACGACCAATTTGACCATTCCCTTGACTTCTTTTTTTGCCATTTTGTCACTCCATTTTTATTGTGGTAAGTTTTCTTACCGTGGTTAGTGTTGTGGTTCGATGTGGCGCATCTTCCACAGGTGGCGCAAACGCGCCGCGCCGCAGTTTAACTGCGACTAAACTTTTTCTACCTGACTGAAATCCAACTCTACGCTGGTTTCACGGCCGAACACCAAAATTTTAACAGTCATCTTTTGTTTCAAATTATCAACTTCGGATACAACACCGTTGAAGTTTGCAAAAGGTCCGTCAACAACATGAACTTCCTGACCAATATCATATTCTTGGATTTCAGAAATAACACCGCCCTCTTCAACCTGCTTTTGCAGACGACGGGCTTCGTCTTCACTTACTGCGATTGGTTTGTTTTTTTGACCCAAGAACATAACAACCTGGGGCATCAACTTGACCAAAGAGAAAGTTTCATTCGTCATTGTCATCTGAACAATAATATATCCAGGAAAGAATTTCTTTTCACTTTTGACGCGTTTGCCAGATTTGATTTCTGTAACTTCACGTGTTGGTACTAATATCTCTCCGAACAACGCGTTCAAGCGACGTTTATCAATTTGTTCACGCAAACCACGTGCGACTTTGTCTTCGCATCCGGTGTGAACATTAACGACAAACCACTGCATTTTGTCTTCCATCCGTGTCCCTTTTTAGCCCTAGAAAATCCAACCAACAATTGCGTTTAATACACTGTCCGTCAAAAAGAAGAACAGAGCTGCCAAACCAGAAAAAATGAAAATCATAGTAGTAGTGCGAATAACAGTATCACGCGATGGCCATACAATTTTGAACCATTCGCTTCTTACAGATTTAATATATTCCAGCAATTTTTTCATAAATTTCCCGATTTCCGAGGCACTTTCGCCTTTGTTTTATTTCAAAACAACATTTTCAGATTTAATAAATACACCTTCAGTGTACTTGTTAAATCTGGCAGGGGCAGAAGGAATCGAACCCTCATCCGCGGTTTTGGAGACCGATATTCTACCGTTGAACTATGCCCCTAATAGTTATCAGCGACAGAAATAGGCAGCCACGACAACTGCAAAATCTGCCAAAAATACCGCTTTTTGCATCAGTAACTCGCGCTACGATAGCACAAGATAACTAAAAATCAAGCGGAAAGTATTATAAAGCTTTAATTTATTAATCGCAAGCGAAAAATACAGTAAAATTTGAGAATTATTGGTGATTTTTAATATTAACTGTTTGGTATCTTCAATTTATATCAACTAATACGTTATTTTTAACTATTTTTCGCTTGCACCACAGGCTGTTTTTTTTCTACAATTCCAGAACAAGGAGAGATGGATCAGTGTCAGATAGCATAGAGCCGCCAGTTTTGTTGTCCAGGTTGATGACGTTTGTATTTTCAGCAGCATTGGTTGTTGTTATTGTGCTTGTTGTCACATTGGTAAAAATGTATCCTCTGAATAAAACTCAGGTTTTCTTTTTAACGACCCAACCAAAAAATGACTTGGAAATCAGATTATCTTCGTTTACACCAGATGAAGAAAATATTGAAATTTATAAACAAGCTTTTATAAAAGAATATATCAAGGCACGTAATGAAATAATTCCAAACGCTGGTGTTATGCAAAAGAAATGGTCTGCCAGCGAAGATGGTACAGTTTATATGTGGAGCACCCCCCAAGTATATTCTGAATTTGCAAAAACTTCTATGTGGACAGCATATATGAACGAAGTTCCAGACTTTGAATTTCACTGTCCTGTTGAATTTACAGGTATTGCACCCAGAACAGAAAATACTTATGCAGTAAGTTTTAGATATTTCTGCACAAATAGTGATGGACAGACCACCAAAAAAGATTATACAATCGTACTGAAATTGAAGTTGGAAAACACAATAAAATGGACCGACCGTCTTGATAACCCTTTGGGAATTCGTGTTTCCCAATATTCGGTTGAATCAGGTAATGGTGATCCATTGGATTTTAAATAAAAATCAAACAGGAAGGATTTGTTATGATGTTTTCGAAATTGTTTAAGTTGGGCTCGCTGGTTTTTTGTCTGGCGGTTATACCTGGAACTGTATTCGCCGAAGGAATCCAAGAAGCTTGGGATAATCCAAATGCAAACATGGCATCCGGCAGTACTAAGCCTGGATATGCTCAATTAACTTGGGTCTCAGGCAGTGTTTTACCAATCAAGCTGCGTAACGGAATGGTTACAATGGTGAATTTACCAATGGGTGAACAAATAGAAGATGGTGTTGTTGGAAATCAAGATTTGTTTGATTTTGATCCACAAAAAAACGGTCGTTCTATGTACATAACTCCGGCTGGCAGCAATCAGGGTGCTGACACTAATTTGATTGTTACTGGAAAATCTGGAAATAAATATATTTTTTATCTTCGCAGCGAACCTGCAAATTCCAGTGAAATAACATATTCACAGGTTGATGTTGTATTGGATGGTAACAGCACAATACCAAATGCTTCGGGTTCAACTTCTCAAACTGCTGGTATGAATTCTATTTTCAAAAAAGTATCATCTGGCAGCAGTGTTGTTGGTGTAGATGGGGAAGACTATGGTTGGATAAAATCAATGAAAATTGACCCATCCGAGTTCCGTTTTGATTTGGATATTTTTGTTCCAAATCCTGATGATTATGTGATTGCACCTGAACGTGTATGGCGTGATAGAATATTCACATACATAGATTTCGGTGACAAGGTTATCGCTATGACACAAAGACCTGTTGTATCATTGTTGGTTGAAGGTGGCGAAAGCCCTGTTGGTTTCCGCACAGATGGTGAAAATGGCAGACTGATGATAGTAGAAGCCGTAGGAGATATGGTTTTACGTTCGGGTCAGCGAATTGTATGTATTAAAAAACGTGAAAAACCATTCTTAATTGCAGACACTGCAAGTGTTATGGCCTTGGCTGAATCAAATGTTGCTCAAAGTATGGCTTCGACACAATCTTTGAACAATGTTGCTTATTTAAATAATACACCAACAGTTGTTTCTTCCAATGGATACGGTGTTGCACCAACTGTAAACTATGGTATTACTGCAGCTACATCTGGATCATATTATGGGTCACAAACCCAGGGTGTAAACATGTTGCCAACACAAAGAACAACAGCAGGCAGTTATTTACCACAGACAAACATTCCGCTTATCAGCAGCAATCAGACAGGTGTTGCGGTTGAATTAAAATCAGATACTTCGGTCAAAGCATTGAATGATTATTGGACTGGACTATTAGCCAAGTTCAGTGGTGAAGATGGCAAAGGTATTTTGACACCTTATAAAAATATGGTATTCTTTGCGGTTGATGAACAAGGCGTTGGTGATTTAGGATCTGATTCTGCAACTGCACGTTTGTATCGTTTGCGTATTGGTCCTATGTCAGATATTGACAACGCACAAAAGCTGTGTGATCAAATGTTAAAGTTTTCAGGCACCAGCTGTCACGTAGTAAGAGTACAATAATTATCTGGGTGTTAAAACACCCAGAAAATAAGGTTTTTGAACATCTATGGCAAATCTAAAAGCACAATTTTCAGAATTAAAACAAAACACTCCTAAGCATGTGCAATGGTTGTTATTGATTGCTGCTTTTATAGTCGTGCTTATACTGTTAACTTTGTTGATGCGTGGTGATAAAAAACAGGCAAATGTTGGTACGAATGAAACTGTTCAGGCGGCTTTGAATATTGATCCAGATTCTTTGGATTGGGCAACCACAAAAGTAGGTGAAATAAAAAGTCAGCGATTCATTATATCTTCAAATGTCCCTGTAAAGGTTGATGCAATACGTTTATCAAAAGATATTTTGGGATTATCAAAACCAAAAACAACTTGCACAAACATTGGACAAATAAATCAAACTATTTCATGCACAATAAATTTGAATTATTCACCAAAATCAGAAATGGATGCAACAGCACTATCTTTGTTTATTGATTGGCGTGGCGCAGACCAGCCTGAAAAAATGAACCGTACAGAAAAAATTACAATTGCAATCGGTGCAGTATCACAACAAGAATTATCAAAACCAGAATCTGTTGCTGTTCAAAAACCACCAATTAAACAAGAAATAGAATCTATTGCACCCAGTGATGTTTTCAGTTCTGATAAAAATATTGAACCAGAATCAACAAAACAATTTGCTGCTGAAGAACCTGCACAAGATTTAAAACCACAAAGAAAAAATGAAAAAACAAAAGCAGAAGCTTGCTCTGATTTTTCTTTTCCTGGATATAATTCATCAGGACAACAAATTGGTTGGATAAAACCTGAAAAGGGTAATTATAAATTTCATCCTTTTTCTGATACTGCATGCGTTGCACCAACTGGTTATTATAATCCGGACAATGGAATTATTACTGACATAAATGATCCTTCGAAAAAGATCGGAACGGATGCTGAACATATTGGATATGGAACAATATCAAATGGTGTTATTCCACAACTTTCAAACCCCATTAGCTCACAATCAATTAACAAAGCCAGACAACTGACATCCGCTGAATTGATTGGTCAAACTTATGGTAAATCTTCACACGTTGCTTCTGCACCACCATCTGATACCAGTATGTTACCATCTTCTTTTGGAAGCGAAGCAACTGTATCGTCCAGACCATATGACAGAACTTTTGTATTGCGTCAATATAAACCAATACCTGCAACAATTGTTTCTGAAATACGTGCAGTTGCTGGTGAAACACGTTTACCTGTCACAGCAACCGTTGATCGTAATGTTTATTCTGATAATGGACGTACTGTTATAATACCTGCTGGAACTATGATGTTGGGTGCGGTATCTGATTCTGATTTACCAGGACCATATAAATCAATTGGTCGTATAAATATTGAATGGTACAGATTTGTTCGTCCAGATGGTGTAGAATTTAATTTTACTGGAAATAAACCATTCTCAGCTGATGCTCAGGGACGTACAGGTGTTCCAGGACGTGGCAGTACAGATTATGTTGAACAGTTTGTTATGCCAATGCTAACTGCAGTTGTACCAGCGGCGGTGAATATGATTGCACCAATATCTGACAAATTCGTTAACCAGATTGATTTGGATAACAATACAGTTACACAAACTGGTCAGGTTCGTTCCAGTGAATTGGCAAAGAATGAAATTATTAAAGCATGGAATAATGTTGCTCAGAAATTATTAGTCGATATGATTGATAACACTGTACCACCATTTTCTGTTGCAGCCGGTACACGTATCACAGTATTTTCACCAAATGACTTGATTGTTACATGTGGTCAGGAAAATGGTAAAAAATGTGCAATATCGCCATATGATGAAAACTATGCTTCAACCAGCAGCAATGTTAAAAAATTTACTGTTGGTCAATCTGAACCAGAAACATTGGTTGGTCAGGTTCGTTCATTTAATCTGGATCAATATTGCGATGGCAAAGGTAGTGTATCAGCTGCAGCATCTACAATTCAGAATGCAGGTTTAGATTATCGAACAGTTGTTTTCTATTGCCAATCAAATCAATACAAAGCTATAAACAATGCGAAACAAAATGCTGTTTATCAAAACCAACAACAGACCAGTCTGACAACAAAAGACGATAAAGGAAACACTGTAAAAATGCAACAAGGGTCAAAAGAATATAATGAAAAGGTTTTGGGCTTGAAATATAACGATGATGGAACTATAAAGAATCCATTCGAAGAAACAAAACCAACAACGGCTGAAACATCTGTAATAACATGTGACAATGGTGTTTCACCAGACACGAATGGATGTTGCCCAGGTGAAACTTATACAGACATGGGTGACCAAGGATTCAACTGTTGCCCATCAGGTGGCGGTGATTGTTTTCCACCTATAAAATAAAAACCGCAAATGCGGTTTTTATTTTGCGTTTAAATAACAATCAAATAAATTAACAGCCGAAGTTCGGCTGTTTTTTTACGATTCGTGAAAAAAATAAAAAATGCTGAGCGAATCGGAAATCCGAATCGCAAATCAACCATTGGTTGTAATATTTTACATATTCTTATTGTTTATCTATAAAGCTTTGTCGGTTCAAACCGATATAAAAAATAAAAAAAGGAGAGAGATAAATGTCCCCACAGACAATAAAGCCTATTTTAACAGCAGAAAAGTTTCACAATTCAGAACAATTATGGTTCTGGTTTTTATATTCAAAACAAATTCGAAATGGTTTTTCAATAAGAAATAATCATTCTACTAAAAGAATTTGTGAATTATTGGATGTGGAAACATTAATTACAAAACTTTATCTTTCGGGATCTTTAACGTCAGAACATTTAGATGTAATGAAAGAATTTGGCGACAAACGACGTTCGCCACACCAACATATATGGGCTGAAAATCATAAAGCTGCTATTTGGCATTCCGCAATGCAGATTATAGAAGCTGCTGCAAAATCAAAAGGATGGATAGATTGAAAATATACTTAAATAACAGTGCAAAAGATTATTGCACTGTTATTTAATTAAAAGGAATTGAAAATGATAATTGTTTTTTCTAAAAATACTTCTAAAATTTTACCAAAAATATTTTGCAGGAAATTTCGTCATTGTGCAGTGATATTCAAATACGATGATGATAAATATCTGATGTTAAACCCATCATTGCGAACACTGGATATATTTACATTAACCCAGCGCGATTTGAATATATTAAAACATAATGGATGGATTTTTATAAAAACAAACGCAAATACAGCAAATCAAAAACATCACCTGTGTTCCATAAAACATTCTTTATCATGTGTTGCTGTTGTTAAACATATTATTGGAATAAAAAATCCATTTATCTGGACACCGGGCCAATTGTATAAACAATTAACAAAAAAATAAACTGCACATCAGCGCAGTTTATTTTATTTTTTATTTTCTTTTTATTATATACATCTGAATTATTCCGAACACGTTCGAAACAGTCCAATACAATACTAATCCTGCTGGCATCCAAGCAAACATAAAAGTAAATAAAATTGGCATCCATTTCATAACTTTTTGTGTTTGTGCCATCGGGTCAGTACCAGAGGATTTATTAGATGTACCCTGTAAATGTTGCTGCCACCACATTGTAACACCCATCAGTACTGGTAATATAAAGTACGGATCCATCAAAGATAAATCATGTATCCATAAAAATCCTGCCTGACGCATTGGAACAGAAATCAACAACGCTTTGTACAAAGCAAAGAAAATTGGAATCTGCAATAACATCGGTAAACATCCCGACATCGGTGAAGTTTTGTGTGTTTGATACAGCTTCATCATTTCCATCTGCAGACGCATTTTATCGTTTGCATACAGTTTTTGTATTTTCTGCATTTCTGGCTGCATTTTCTGCATAGCTGCCATCGAAGTATAAGATTTACGTGTAAGCGGCCACATAACAAGTCTTAGCATGATTGTCAGTAAAACTATTGCCAATCCGTAATTCAAAACCAGATTATTCAATGCATTCAGCGCCCATAACATAGGACGTGCTAAAAACCAAAACCAACCGTAATCCATTGTCTTTTCAATACCAGGTATCGAAGATGATGCTGTTGACAGAATTTTTGGATCGCGTGGACCTGCAAATATTTTTGTTTGAACTGTTACTGATTTTCCAGCTGCGACATTCACAGGTGCGGCATTGGAATCAACCTGATAACGTGTATCAGACTTTTTCATTAATATTGTTTGATCTGGACTTTCTATACTGGCAACCGTTTCCCAATATTGATCTGCAAAACCAATAAAACCATTTGTTGTCTGATAAGCATAAGATTTTTTATCCAAACTGTTCCAACTATTGCGTTCCATACCAGAATTAACGTATGCCATACCACCAGTTGCAACAGCAACAGACTTAGCTTGACCTTTGCTTAGTATTTTTGCATATGGTGCAAAAGAAATGTTCTTAGAACTGTTATTTGTTATTTCATCTTTTACAGTTATTACATAATCTTTTACTTCTAATTTTCTTTTGAATAAAACTTTATCACTGTTGGTCCAAGTCATTTCAGAATTATTATTTTTCCATACTGTACTGGAACTTGGCGCGGTTGTACTTCCTGCTGATAAACCAATTTCGGCAAACTGTTTATCACCTGATAACAGCGTTACATTTGCATTATCTTTTTTATTTTGTTTGTAATTTTTTAATTCAATATCATAAATTCTAAGTCCCTGAACATTTGCTGATATTTTATCATCAGCTATTTTAGTGACAGGAACATTTGATATATTTTCAACATTATTATCTTCAACTAATTTTTTTTCTTCATGCTTCTTAGGTGCAACCCACATTGAAAACAGCCACCAAGCCAGAACAAATACGACTGTCCACCACAAAAAACCAGAAAATTTTGAAGCTTTTGCACCGGATTTATTTTGTCCAGCAATCCACTGATTAAAACCTGAATTTTTACCATTATCTAAATATTCTACCATTATTTTCTCTTTATTCTTATTATTATCCAACTGATTATATATAAGCCGACACCTATGGTAATACAAGTGTCTGCAATGTTAAATGCTGGCCAATGCCATCCGCCAACATGAAAATCCAAAAAATCAACAACTGCGCCAAATCTTATTCTGTCTATTAAATTTCCGATTGCGCCACCAACTATCAAAGCAATTGGTAATTTTTCAGCTTTGTCTGATTTTTTAAAAAGATAATACGAAATAAATCCTATGATTGCACCTGTTATAAGGATAATCAAAAATGGTGCAGTTTCACCAATTGATCTGAATAAAGAAAATGATGCGCCTGGATTCCAAGTAAACACAATATTAAAAAAGTCGGTAAATTGCGCAATCATGTATGGAACGGGTATTAATTTCCATGCAGGTTCAAAAAGCGGTACACCACCAGTTATCATATAAATCAAAATACCCTTGGTAATTTGATCTAATAATACAACACCCATTAGAATTGCTAATATTTTCAGCGTATTTTTCATGTATCACCTCATGCTGGGAAATATAGCAATTAGAACAATCAATTGCAAATATAATCGTCCCCAAATGGGGACGAAATTGGAAACATTTATTTTCTATCTGAAATACTTTCCAGTTTTTGATAATTATTTTTACGTATTTCTGAAATAATTTTTTTGATTTCTTCTTCTGGTACACCAATATTTGACATCAAACCTTCACCCAGCATAAAAGATGACTCTATGGTTTCTGGCAATGCTTCTTTTACACCTTCTTTTAACAACAGTTTGGATTCTTCCATATTTCTGGCACGCGCAAATATTTTAACTTTTGGTGAGATTGTTTTTACAGCTCGAACTGTGCTTTTTGCAACCCAGGCATTATCCAATGCAATTACAACTGCGCGTGTTCTGCGTGAACTTAAACCCAAATCCGTCAGAAAATCCGAATTACTGCTGTCGCCATAATAAACATTAAACCCTTTTTCACGACCAAACATAACCGTATCAACATTCATATCTATGGCAATATAAGGTATTTTTTCTGATTGCAACATTTGTGCAATTATCTGACCAACACGACCAAATCCACAAATTATTATTTCTGGTTTTTCATCTTCGGCGACTGTTTCTTTAAACTTTTTCAATTTAATACTGGAAAACAATTTTCCAGATCTTTGCACACGATCATAAACAGCCATCAATATCGGGGTCAGCATAATTGATACGATAATAACAGCTGTTAATATTTCTGCATGAATAAATGGTATCGCTTCGATTCCACTAGTTTTCATTGTTTGCAAGATTAACAATCCGAATTCACCCCCCTGGGCCAATATCAGTGCAATCAAGAAAGATTCACGAAAACTTACATTACGTACACGCGCAACTATATAAATAGCTGTGAATTTTATTATCAGCAATGCAAAAACACCAAGAGCGACTATCCACCAGTTTGCCATAAGCATTTTCAAATCCAACCCCATTCCCAATGCTATAAAAAAGAATGCCAGGAACAGTGTTGCATATGGTGACATTTCTGCCTTTACCTGGTGTCTATAAATAGTTTCTGATAATAACATACCGGCCAAGAAAGCACCTAATTCTGGTGGCAAACCCGTAAATTGCAAAATAACAGCCCACAAAATTATGTTTAACATTATAGCCAGCAAAAAAGCTTCTTTTGATTTCAATTTTGTTACTAAACGCATCAAGGGATTTATCAACAAACGACCAACAATCAAAACACCCAAAATCAAACCAACTGACATAACCAAAATATCAATAACATTCGCGCCCAGGTTAATAGATTTTCCTGCAAAAATAGGTAGCATAGCCATCAACGGTATCGACAGCAAATCCTGGAATAACAAGATTGAAAAAGTTTGTCGTCCTAACCCTGTTTGTAATTCGTTTCTTTCTGCCAAGATTTGCAAGTCTGTTGATGTGCTGGACATAGCCAGCAACAAAGATACCATAACTGTTCCCATAATTGTCCATTCAGTCAAACCGAACAATATTGGAAACAACATAACAACAACCATCATTACTTGGGCGGCCCCAAAACCAAAAATTGTGCGCTTCATTTGCCACAAACGCTTCATATTCAGTTCCAGACCAATTGTAAACCATAAAAACATTATTCCGACTTCGCCCAAGAAATTCCAAATATCTGACAATTGAAATAACCCAAAAACATATGGCCCAGAAAGAACCCCTGCCAAAAGAAACGCCAGCAAAGTTCCAATTTTTGCCAAACGCAGTATAAATACCAGCGCAAACGCTATTCCAAAAAATATCAATATTGATGTTGTCATTTTCTCTCTCCGTGTACTGGACTTTGACGACTTTAATTATACCAGAATCAATAATACAAAACAATTTCGATTATATTAATAATGCAATTTCTGCAAATTTTTGCGGGGATAACTCTTCGGCACGTTCAGTCCCCAGCAAGCCAAATTGGGCCCAATCAAAATCTTTTATGATTCCGCGTATCATTTTTCGACGCTGACCAAATAATTTTGCAGTAATGGCTTCTATTTTTGATAATTCTTTGATTGCAGAAATTTTTTTCTGATTTGGAATTATTTGAACAATTGCACTTTGTACTTTGGGTTTCGGTACAAATGCAGTATTTGGAACATTGAATAGTATTTTGGCATCTGAAACCAGACTGACCAAAACAGATAAACGACCGTATTGTTCATCACCTACGCTCGCTACTATTCTTTCTGCAACTTCGCGTTGAAACATTAATGTCATAGAACTTATTTTTATGGGACTGTTTGGATTTGAAACATAATGTAACCACTGAATCAATAGTTCAGTTCCTACATTATATGGCAGATTCGAACAAATTGATGCTGTTAAACCTGATAATTTATTTTCACTAAATACCCGCAACGCATCGTCAAAAATTATCTCCAGTTTACCATCTGATACTGACTGAATTTTTTCTAAAATTGGTTGGGTTTCCCTATCTTTTTCAATCGCAATTACTTTTTTTGCACCCATTATCAGCAATGAACGTGTTAATCCACCTGGGCCTGGTCCAACCTCGATAACTGTTGCATTTTCAATATCAGGAACACTTCGAGCAATTTTATTTGTTAAATTCAAATCAAATAAAAAATTTTGTCCGAATGATTTTTTAGGCTCTAACCCAGATTCACGCATCATTTCGCTGATTGGTGGCAAAGAATCTATTTTTGAAATCATATTTTCTTTCTGCCCCCGAATGCCAGTGATAATGTTCCATCATCCAGATAATCTAAATCACCACCTAATGGAACACCGGACGCTAATTCGGAAAAAATAATATTATCATTATTTCCCAAAACTGACATAACATAATGTTGGGTTGTTTTACCTTCGACTGTGTTTGGTAATGCAAAAATTATCTCTGTTATATTTTCTTCTTTTATTCTTTTTGGCAGAGAATTAATATTCAAATCATCTGGTGTTACACCACTGACACCTGATATTTGTCCACCCAGAATATGATATCTACCATGAAATATACCAGATTTTTCCAAAGTCCACACATCACCTAAATCACGAACAATACACAGTTGACCATTTGCACGCGACCGATCACGGCAAAATTCACAAGACCCATTTTCATTATCCATCAACACACCACAGATCGGGCATGGACACACAGATTGTGCAACATCGTTTAATGTATTAGCTAAATTACTTGCACGTCCAGTTTTATCCTGTAACAAAGACAAAACAATACGTTGCGCAGACCGTCCACCAACACGCGGTAATTTTGCAAATTGTTTAATAAGTTTTTCTATTTTTGAATTCATTTTTACACCGTGCATTATAGCAATCAAAAGTATGTTTTCCATTATTTTATCAATGAAAAATATAACTGTCTATGCCTGCAGATGCAGCGTCAGATTTTAATTTTCCAGCAGCAGTATCTGATAATCCATTTGCACGAACACGAAACATTCCATTTGGTGCTGGTTCGATATTCGTAGAAATACCTAAAATACCTTTTATACGAGCCTGCTGACTTTGTGCCCCACTGCGTGATGCAAATGCACCAAACTGAACACCAGAATTTCCATATTTAACCCCGGATGCAACCCATGTTTTTTGTACAATTGCAGGGGTTTGGGTTACAAATTCTTCTTCGTCTTCATCATAACTGGCAGTTTGTACAACAACTGGTGCTGCACCAATTTTTACCATTGAAAAACCCTTGTCTAGCATTTTTATGGACACTGCTGCACGAACATCTTTGTTTGATGCACCCAGAACAACACTCATTAATCGTTTATTACCACGCTTTGCTGTTGCAACCAAAGAATATTTTGACTTGCTGGTAAATCCTGTTTTCATACCATCACAACCTGGATATGATTCCAGCAAACGGTTTCCATTGTTATATGTTTTACCGTTATAACTCCACGATTTGATACCAAAATATTTCCAATACTGGGGAAAGTGTTTGTACACCGCCATGGATAATAATGCAATATCACGTGCAGTTGACAACTGATCGTCATCAGGTAAACCAGAAGAGTTTTCAAAGTTTGTACGTGATAAACCTATTTGTGTCGCGACATTTGTCATCAGTGATGCAAAGTTACCTTCTTTGCCGCCCTTCAGATTTTCGGCCAAAACACGTGCTACATCATTGGCGCTGTGCACAGCCAAGGCTTTTATTGCATCTTCGACTTTTATTTTACTGCCAGCTGATAGACCCAGTTTTACAGGCGAAGCATTTGCGGCACTTTGTGATACAATTAAATAATCGTCCAAGTGCAAACGACCATGTTCCAGCGCATCGAATGTCAGATATAAAGTCATTATTTTGGTCAAGCTGGCTGGGTAATTTAATTGATTTGAATTTTCCTGGTACAGAACTTGGCCAGTATCCATATCTGCAACCAATGCCGCCTTATACTGGGCACCAATTGCCATTTCAGAAGTCATAAAAAGACCAATTATACAAATATAAGCTAATCTCATTCTCATGGATCTGATAATACAAAAAAACCGCCCATTTGGTCAAGGGCGGATATATGTTCAGTTACAATTTAATCTAACACTCGAAGACTTATTTTTTCTTCATCAACTATGACTAATTTCCCCCTGGATATGTTAAAGCTGCGGGCAGCATTAAAAGCATCACGCTGACCAAACAATTTACTGTCGCAAATTGGGAATACACCGCGTGACAAACACAATTGGTTTGCAATTACATCTTCATTACAAACTGCAATAATTGGAATATCAGGACGACGACAAGATATTTGTGTTGTTGCAACAGCGTCACGTGCAAATACAACAATTGCCGATGCTTTGTTCAAATAAGCCATCGAAGCAACCGAACGTGACCAATCGTTTTCAGGTATATTTTCGACGCGCGACCAATCGTATGGATTATCAATTGCATCTTGGTCTGCAAAAGTTAATATTTTTGCCATCGTTTCAACAACTTTTTCTGGATTATTGCCGATTGTTGTTTCTTCGGATGTCATTGTTGAATCAACACGTAAATATGCTGCAGATGCAACGTCAGATATTTCTGCACGCAACGGGAATTCACTATGAACCATCGAACCCAACATCTGGGTCGCCATTATCACAGGTTTATTCATTTTTCTGCATTCACGAATTATTCTACGTGAAATTGCAGGAACTTGTTCAAAAGGAATTTCGACCGCCATATCACCACGTGCAATCATGACTCCATCCGATACAGAAATAATATCTGTTATTTTTTCAATTGCATTTGGACGTTCAATCTTTGCCAAAACCTTTACAGGGTGGGATGTTCTGGCACTTATGAAATCACGAACTTCTTCAACATCTTCTGGTTTTTGAACAAATGATATCGCAACCCAGTCAGGATTTTTTGTCAGTGCGTATTCCAAATCTTCACGGTCTTTTTGTGTTAAAACTGATGTTTCTACTTCGGTATCTGGCAAATTAAATCCGCGACGTGACCAAATTTCATCACCGCGAATAACAATTGTTTCAATATGATTTTCGGAAACTTTTTCAACTTTTAATTCTATTTTACCATCATTCAATAGAATACGTTCGCCAACTTTTAATGAATTCAAAACATCGGTGTCTGGTAATTGAACGCGCTGGGAATTTCCAGGTGTTGAATCATTATCTAAAACAAATTTTTGACCAAATTTTATTGGATAATGATCTTCGGTTTCAAAATTTCCAATTCTGTGTTTTGGACCCTGCAAATCCACCAAGACTGCAATTGGACGTCCAACTTCTTTTGAAATTTCGCGAATTAAATCTATTTTTGCACCCTGTGCTTCACCTGTGTCATGACTAAAATTCAGACGACAAACATCAACACCCTTTTTAATCATTTTCAATAAAACTTCTTTACTTTCACTATTTGGCCCAATGGACGATGTTATTTTTGTAAACTTTTGCATTTTTTGTTTTCCTTGATTTTCGTGCCATTTAATATATCATACAAAAGACAAAAAACAAGGGGAAAGCTAATGAAGAACGCAAATCATGGGGCTATTGATAACAGCCAATTAATGTCAATTATTGAAAGAATTGAAAAATTAAATGATGATACTGCAAATATTGCTGCAGATATTAAAGAAATTTATTCCGAGGCAAAAAGTGCCGGTTTCGATCCAAAATATATTCGTCAAATGATTCGTCTGCGTAAAATGGATCCAGATGAATTAGACGAAGCAGATGAACTTACAAAAATGTATCGTAGCGCGCTGGGCATATAAGAAAAAATGAAGAAGTTTTCAAAAAAAGTTGAAAATTTTACCTGCGCCCATTGTGGCGCAGATGTATTTGGTACAGGTTATACAAATCATTGTCCAAAATGTTTATGGTCGCGCGATGTTGATATTAACCCTGGTGATCGCGCCAGCGAATGTGGTGGAATGATGAAACCTATTTCTGT